>JAYKIP010000309.1:0-26245 GCA_035286205.1 Merismopediaceae cyanobacterium | reverse complement strand
GGAAACGATTGAACGGTATAGTCTTCATTCTCTAAATAATCCCCTAACGCGAGGGAAGAAGCCGGGGCTACTAAATGATCTTTTTCCGCGTAGAGATTGAGGACGGGCATTGAGACATTCTTTAAATCTACTCGGCGATCGCCGATCATCACTTCCCCCTTAATTAATTTATTTTCCTGATAAAAATCCTTAAGGAATTGCCGATAGGTTTCCCCGGCTTGATCGGGACTATCAAAAATCCATTTTTCCATGCGGAGGAAGTTTAATAATTTATCTTCACTTTCCATAATTTCCGGCATATCTAAATACTTTTGATAGCCCAGTTGTAAGGGTTTCAGCATTAAAAATTCCAGATTGAGAAAATCCCCTGGAATATTCCCTAAAGTATCCACCATTAAGTCAATATCTACGGCTTCAGAGCCAATGGTACAGCCGCCCCTGGCGTTTAAGAGGGTTTCCGGTTGGTGAAAATCTACGGGGGCTACCATGACCACCAGATTTTTGACTTTTTCGGGTTGTAAAGAGGCATAACACAAACTAAAAGTGCCGCCCTGACAAATCCCTAGTAAGTTAATTTTGTCGAGTTGACAACGCTCACGAATCACATCTACACAGTTGTCCACATAACCATTGAGATAATCATCTAAGGTTAGCCAGCGATCGCCCCGTGAGGGATAACCCCAATCAATCAGGTAAACATCTAACCCCAGTTTTAATAAATTAGCCACCAGGGAGCGATCAGCCTGTAAATCCACCATATAGGGACGATTCACCAGGGCATAAATAATCAAAACAGGAATGGGAAAAGGCTGTTCAACGGCGGGTTGAAACCGATACAGAACAATCTTATCTTCTCGATAAATCACTTCTTTGGGGGTAACCCCAATTTGAATATCCTCCTCCGTCAGTTGGCTAAGATTTTCAATGCCTTTGAAGATTTTCTTGGTGAGTTCCACATACTCATGGGTAGATTCTTCAAAATTCATTTGAGCGAGAAACGGCAGCATAATTCTGATCCAATTTAAAATGAATAAGCAGGGCAGGAAAAGCATGAAAATTCAACCCTTAAACCGGGGCGGGCGTGGCTTCTCTCTGGGCTAGTTGTTTTTTGAGTTGTTTAATTTCCTTCCGCAGGGCGTAGATCGTTTGGTGCATTTCATCCACTTCGCTCCGGGTGGGAAGATTCATTAACTTCATCCATTCTTCGAGGAGGGATTGCTGTTGGAGACGATACCGGTTGAGGGTATTAATAAATTTGCCGCGAATTTTGAGGTTCTCGTCCGCCCGAAAGGCTTCTTCAAAGATGCGATCGGCCACCACACTCCAAATTTGTTGAAATTCCCGCCAATCTTTCACTTTTTTGCCCTGCTCGTAAAGATTGACCAATTCCTTCATTAGAGCTTCAATAGACTTGTACTGAATATCGGACAGTAACACTTGATAATCTGCTGTTGCCCGATAGAGTTCTGTCCAAACATCAAAACCTTTGAGGATCTTACTGCTTAATTCGCGGGTCGGCCCCAGGATCGGACTTTGCATCATACTGCCCAGGCTTTCTTCGTACAGCAAATTCCAGTACAAATTATTCAGTTCTAACCAGGGTTTGGTATTGCCCGGCCCCACTTGACTGAGGGGGGTGAGGGAAGCTGTCGCCGATTCTAACCAGAGTTGATTAAATTTTTGAGCTTCGTTGAGGTAGAGTTGCCAAAGTTGGTTAATATCCTGGGCCATATTGTTAGACCCCAGGGCCGCTTGTTGGAATTGTTCTTGGAGTTGCTGGAGGTATTGCTGAATACCTTGTTGCCAATTTTCCCCCGCTTCAATTTTGGGGAAGAGGTCTTGCCAGGTCTGAAAAGAAGCCTGGAGCAAACGCGCATAGAGAGCTTGGTTGTTGAGCATTTGTTGACTAAAATGCTGAAAAGATGACTGGGATTGTTCGAGGGGATTGGCAAGAGTCGTTTTGCCCATTAAATCCAACCAGTTTTTCCACATTTGAGTCCCCGTTTCTAGCCAGAGTTTACTGAAGGGGTTGCCCATTTCTGTCCAGGGATTGGTATTCGCTTGCATGGTGTTACCTAACCTTGAGATGATTACCCTTTATTTTTAATTATGGCTCAGATGTTCCGGGGCGATCGCCTTATTTAAGGATTTATAAAGATTTTGGGTTTTCTGGGGTCGGACGGATTGGCTCAAACCCAGGCTTCCTTTATAATAGGAGGGCTTTTTGCTCTATCACGAGAATGATCGCGTCTCCTTCTCCCCTTTTGACCCTCAAACAAGTCACCCGGCGTTTTGGCGGTTTAGTGGCGGTCAATGAGGTTTCTTTTGAGGTACAAGGGCAAGAAATTTTTGGGCTGATTGGCCCCAACGGCGCGGGTAAAACGACCCTATTTAATCTGATTACGGGTTTGATTACCCCTTCAACGGGTCAGATTTTTTGTCAAGGGGAATTTCTCGGTCGTTGTTCTCCCCACCAAATTGCGGCTAAAGGCATTGCTCGCACCTTCCAAAATTTGCGCTTGTTTGCCAATCTTTCGGTGTTAGAGAATGTGGAAATTGCCCATCATTTACATTATCAAGCCTCTTTAATTCAGAGTATTTTTGCCCTTCCCCCAACGGCGATCGAGGAACAGAAAACCCGGCAACAGGCCCAGGATTTATTAGCACTTTTAGGGTTAGCGGATCAAGCCCATCAACAGGCGAGAAATTTAGCCTATGGGGATCAACGTCGTCTGGAAATTGCCAGGGCGTTGGCTCTTCAACCGAAAATTTTGTTATTGGATGAACCGGCGGCGGGCATGAATCCGGCGGAAAAGGGAGCTTTAACCGACTTTATTCGTCAAATTCGGGAGACTTTTCAATTAACAATTATTTTGATTGAACATCATGTGCCGTTGGTGATGGGATTATGCGATCGCATTGCGGTGTTAGATTTTGGCCAATTGATTGCGTTGGGTGCCCCGGAAGTGGTGAGAAATGATCCGGCGGTGATTGAAGCCTATTTAGGGAGTGAATAGACCATGGCATCGGTTCAGTCCCCCGTTCCGGCCCTCCTCGATCTGCAAAATTTATCGGTCAATTATGGAGCTATTCAGGCATTACAAGCGATTAACTTGGTTGTCTATCCAGGGGAAATTGTGACGTTAATTGGAGCCAATGGGGCGGGGAAAAGTACGATCCTAAAAAGTATTTCGCGGTTGGTGCATCCCAAGGACGGCAAAATTTTCTATCAACAACGGGATATTACAACCCTACGGGCCGATCAAGTGGTCAAGTTAGGGTTAGCCCATAGCCCGGAGGGTCGTCGAGTGTTATCTCGTCAAACGGTTTTAGATAATTTATTGTTGGGAGCCTATACACGCGGCGATCGCCTAGGCATCAAATCGGATTTAGAACAGCAATTTCTGATTTTTCCCCGCTTGGCCGAACGTCGTCATCAACTCGCCGGTACCCTGAGTGGGGGAGAACAACAAATGTTGGCGATCGCCAGGGCAGTGATGAGTCGTCCCCAATTATTACTCTTAGATGAACCGAGTTTGGGGTTAGCACCGGCGATCGTCCTAGATATTTTTAAGGTGATTAAGCAATTAAATGAGACCGGGGTAACAATTTTATTGGTCGAACAAAACGCCAATTTAGCTTTGCAAAATGCCAATCGGGGTTACGTCCTAGAAGCCGGTCAGTTAGTGTTAACGGGTAATGCCCAGGACTTACTCCAGGATGAACGAGTCCGCCAAGCCTATCTGGGTTAATGGGGTTCGGTAAAAATTTGAAAGTTGGTTAACCCATTAAAATCACATTATCAATGACATGGATAACCCCATTATCCGCCTCAATATCCGCCGCGATAACGGTGGCATTTTTGACTTCAAAAGCTTCAGTAAAATCTAAGGAGATAGGCGAACCTTCCACTGAAGTTACAGCGGTTAATTTTTCCAAATCTGCCTTCATTAATTTACCGGGAACAACGTGATAACACAAAATCCGGGTTAACTGGGGAATATTTTGTACCAATGTGGTAATTGTTCCAGGGGGAAGTTTGGCAAAGGCATCATCTGTTGGTGCAAAAACGGTAAAGGGGCCAGGACTTTTTAATGTCTCTACTAAGTTAGCGGCTTGGACGGCGGCAACTAGAGTAGAAAATCCCTCGTTACTAACAGCAATATCAACAATATCAGGCATTTTAAATAATTTCCTTTTGTTTACAAAATTTTTGTGTAGTTTCTACAAACAATATGAATTTGCAGTGATGAGTTTGAGTTTTTAATACCAACTATATAATAATTCAAAACTAATCCCAAGGATTGGCTTGTTGATCATTAATAGCAACCCAGTATTTTGAAGTAAGAAAATCAAAACTATAGGTGTTTTTATATACATCAGTCATGTCAACCCAAAAACTCCAACCAGCCCATCCTGATTGATCGCCATCATGAAACTCTGCCATTACATAATTAGAGTAGTTACTGTTAATACCTAATTGTTTTTTCGCTGATAATTGACATAAACGATTACCTTCATTTCTAGAAGTTATCATAATACCTTGAATCGGTTCAGTAAATAATGCTTTTGCTCCCGACCAAGATGCTCTTAATGCTCCTCCTGGTGTAATATTTTGTAAAATAAAACTTGGCTTAGGTAAATTTTCTTTGGAAATACATAGAATAGGCAAAAAGGTATTGGTTTCTGTATCTCCAGTGTAAGGATTACCTTTATTATCACTACCTACTCCAAAAAGTCCATAAAAACGATTTCCTTCTTCTTTTGTATCTTCTAATACCCAAGTCATAGCTTTTCGAGAATGTTGTTTGACGGTTACTTTATCTACTGGTGTTTCATCTAAATTATTGTTTGTTTGCTTTTCTTGTAAGATGTTTTTTATTTCTTGCAATAACTTTATTTGTGAGAGAATTAGAAGAATCGCAATAATGTTTAACAGCAATAAAACTGCATTTAATTTCATCGTTAGTTACCGTAATTTGTCAGTTGAATGAAGCATTACCATTATTGTAACTGGGAGTATCTCACTTTTGCAAACAAGTAATTATACTCATATCCTAAAACAGGTTTTGGGAAGGTTTCTAGCATCGCTGGATATAAAACCTAATTTATGTTTTAGAAAGATGAGATACTCCCCTTATAACCGAATTATCCATTTAGCGATGAAACTCTTGTTGTTTAGAATTTCAGGTTGTAACAGAATACGTTTTGGCTTAACGATAATTCAGATTTTGAATATCGCGTAACCGAGCTTCAGGACGCAAAAAGCGATCCATTTGGGCTTCAAAAAATTGGCGATTTTTCAGTAAATGCCGAGGATTAGGATCATCTAAGGGATATAACAAAGCCGTGCGTAACGCTTGAATCACCGCCGAGGTGACGTTATACATTGATCGCTGAAAGGTAATACCTAATTGAATTAACATATCCTCTTCACCTCGACAATGTGCTTGATAATATTTAATCAAATAATCGGGCAGAAAATGATACATATCATCCATTAATAACGTGGGGGGAATGCCCGCCGTGCCAACGGGAAACACATCCGCATATAAAATACCATAATGGAAATCCTTTTGGTCTTCTGGAACCTGTTTCGCCTGGGCATTATAGGATTTTGTACCTCGGAAGGGAGCCGTGCGGTAAAAGACCGCTTCTACGTAGGGTAATGCCGCTTCATAAAGCCAGGTAAAGCCCTTCGATTTGGGAATAATCTCAAACCATTCCCCGCGAATATTGACCCGGTGATAAATGGGACGACCGGCGATCGCAAAAATACCGTTCACCAGAAAATTCATCGCATCCGGAACGCCTTTAAAACCGCCTTCATCGTAAATATCCGACATTTCAAAAAAGACGGGAGCCATCACTTCCCAAAACAGCCCTAAATTGGAGTAGTAGGACATCATGCGTACCTGCTCCAAAAACATATCCGGAAACAGTTGATAGAGGGCTAACATAGCAGGATTATATTTAAAATAGGCTTTAATGGCCCGATCCGCATTGACTTTATATTCTTCACTATCTAAATAGGCATCAAACAATCCCCAGCCCATATCCCGTCCGTGCCATAACATTGCTTGCATACAGGCTTCAGCAAATTCCATATTGATGCGATCATGCCAAAGATGATGCAATAATTTAGGCATTTTGCGGGTTTTACCCTTTTCCATAAATTCCAATAATTCCGGATGGGCTGTCCCGACACCGCGCCAAATTCGCAGATCAGCATTATCCCCCGCATAGTGATTTTCTAAGTCGAGGTATTCCTGGGGTAAAAAGTATTTAAAAAAGGGTAATGGTTCTAAGAAAACACGCTCGGCAATATACAATAAATCTCGCCAATAGAAGTCCATCGGCACCGCATAGGCTTTATAGATGCCAATGATTTGCATCAAATTTTCTGGGGTATCCGGTAGCATAGATCCACCCGCTTCCAGACGATGAATAATATCCGCGTGGGGGTGGTTGGAAGGAGGTAATTGGGTTTTGGGAAGAGTGGCAGGCATAGGGCAAGATTAAAGGGATAATTTATAAACCGTGTCCATTTTGGGAACTGTAGTTTTTTGAAACACTTTCAAGGGGCAAGTCCCCCCTTTTTAAGGGGGATTTAGGGGGATCGCCTTGGAAGGGAAAAAACGATGTGTTTCAAGTTAGACGAGGTTTAGTGACAGATCAAGATCAAAATTTAAGGGGAAAACTTTTCAATCAAGGGATCTTAACAACGCATTAAAACCTTCTTGTTGAAAATGACGATCAAAAGTCAGCACATCGCTAATTTTTTTCTGTCTCATAATTAACATAGAAGAACAGTCTGTTAAGCTATAGCGTTTATCTTGTCGCTGACGATAAAAAACTAAGGCATCAGCAAATAACTGAGGAGTTTGAGGTACAATCTCTACGGTTTGACTTTGTTGAAGTTCTTCAACCATATTGAGAGCCACTTGTCTCAAATAGGCCCCTCGACCACACAAGGCATTAAGCAATTCAGTCAATACCATTTCACTCGTGACGGAGGCAAACTTACCTAGCCTATTAGTCATTTTTATAGCCATTTGATGACTATTATCTTGATAATCTGCCAAGGATTGAAGGTAAAACGTATCTAGAAAAATCACTCTCATTCTTCTTCCTCTTCTTCTCTAGGCGCACCGTACATATAATGTTTCGCATTACGGGCAAAATCCTTGGGCAGTTTATCCCATTCTTCAGGGGGAACTTGTTGGCCAATTTCGATAATGGCTTGCCAAAAAGGTTTTTGGGGTTCAGCTGATAACGGTTCAGTGTCAGAGGAAGAAGCAATTGGGGTTAGGCTGTCCATGGTTATTTCAGGGGATAGATTAAGGTGAAAAATCAAGGTTTAATATTGATATTAAAAATAATTAATATATGAAGTCTCGTATGAACTTTGATTCGATTATAGCAAGATTAACGCCATTTTTGTAATCGCCTTAGATAATAAGGACTTAATCCTATGATAAAGAAAACTAAGTATCTCCTAATTTTTACAGGCAAGATGCCTGTCCCACAAAAAGTTCTATCAATTCTGTGGTATGGGCTTCCCGCCTGTTACTTTTGACCAAAGTGAGATGTTCTCTCACGAAGAATGAAGGAAGAGTCTTCTAAGGGGTTTTAGGTTCGGCGATCGCCTCGCTATTGCCAAAGAAAATGCGTAAAAAGGGAGGAGCTAAAAAGGTGGTTAAAATCACCATGATAATAATCGAAACCTCTAGGGGTTTATCGAGGATACCACTGGAAGTTCCAATACCGGCAAAGACTAAACCGACTTCTCCCCTGGGAATCATGCCCACACCGATCACGGCCCGGTTAATTCCCGGAATGCCAAAGACTGTCCAACCGGTAATTAATTTACCGGCGATCGCCACCGCCACCAAGAAGATCGCAATTAATAAACCGGCCCGATTTTCCGGATTGGCTGGATTCAAAACCGTTAAATCAGCCCTGGCTCCCACCGTTACAAAAAAGATCGGCACTAAAACACTAGCAACGGGTTTAATTAATTCATCTAATTCCTTACGAGCATCGGTTTCATCCAACACTAAACCTGCCGTAAAAGCTCCTAAGATGGCTTCTAGGTGAATGGCATTGCCAATAAAGGCCATGGCAAAGGCAAAAATAAACGCCGGAATAATAATGTTATTCGGGTTATCAATTTTCTCAAAAATCTTGACAAAGGTTTTATTGAAAATTCCCCCTAGGGCAATGGAACCAACGAGAAATGCTGTGGCCCCGCCAATGAGATACATGACATTTAAAACATCAATTTCCCCGGTTTTTGCCAAACTGGCCACGACCGCCAACACAATAATGCCTAACACATCATCAATCACGGCGGCTCCGACAATAATTTGCCCTTCTTTGGATTTTAATTGACCCAATTCGGACAATACTTTGGAGGTAATGCCGATACTGGTGGCAGTTAAGGCGGCTCCGGCAAAAATAGCCGGTAACACTGGGGTATGAAAAAGAAGCATTAAGCCAGCAGTCCCGGCGGCAAAGGGCGCAACCACCCCCACCACCGCCACAACGATCGCCTGAATCCCGACTTCCTTTAATTGACGAATATCCGACTCTAAACCAATCTCAAAAAGCAGAACAATGACCCCTAGTTCGGCCAGCACAGAAATCACTTCACTCTGGGCATCAAAGACCGCCAAAGTTGCTTCCGAATCCATCCCGTTAATGAGTTGTAAAAAACCCATGAGATAGGAATCCGTTGCCGTTAGGCCATTTTCGGGAAAAATAATCAGATGCAGGGCCGATACTCCGACGATAACCCCCGCCACTAATTCCCCAAGAACTGGGGGAAAATCCAATTTCCGAGCGATATTGCCACCAATGCGACTGGCCAGATAAATAATCACGAGGCTGAGGAGTACCCCACTCAAAATAATGGGGCCAGTATCGGCTGTGGTGGTGGCCAGTAAGAGTGGTGTCCCTGGCCATAGGGAAGAAGGCAGTAAAGTCATAGAGAGTAAAAAACAGAGATGAGAACGCTTTTACAGGAAAAATCCCTGGAGGGCAAGCCCCTAGGGCTGAAACCCCTCTCCCCGCAAGAGAAGGGCTTTGGCTAGGTTAACCGAGACGCTAGGTTAGAGATTCACCGCGATCGGCTGATGGTCAACCACATCTAAAGCCTGACGCAGGGCTTCAGTGCGATCGGACAAAATATGCTCGGCGGTAATTAAGTCAAAAAGCCCCAACTTATGTAAGCGTTTTTGAATTTTTTCGCTGGCCCCCACCAGATAAATTTTTAAACCCTGGTCATGGGCATCCCGAATCACATTCTCGATCGCCAAGGAAGCTGTTACCCCTAATAATGGCACATCGGTTAAATCCATCACCAGGGCATCTCCTTCCTTGAGGGCATTATGTTCGCGGGCGATCGCCTTAGAAAGACCAAAGATCATCGGGCCACTTAAATAGAACAGTAACACTCGTCCCATCCCCTGATCGAGCAAGGACTTTTGTTCTGGGGTTAAACGCGCATCATCATCGGTATCCGTAATTAACTTCACCTCGCCCGATTGCATTTCACTGAGTCGCTCAATGGTCAAGATATTGGCAATAAAGACCCCAACACCCACCGCCACGATCAGATCCACAAAGACGGTCAGAAGTAACACCCCATACATGATCAAAGACCCTTTGACCGAAACCTGATGGGAACGCTTGAGGAAACTCCAATCCAGAATATCAATCCCGACTTTTAAGGCAATCCCGGCTAACACCGCCATGGGAATGGGTTCCGTTAACCGCGCCGCCCCTAGCACCACCACCAGGAGAATCATGGCCCTGGTTAACCCCGACAAGGCCGAAGTCGCACCCGTTTGAATATTAACCACCGTACCCATGGTTGCCCCGGCTCCCGGTAACCCCCCGGCTAAACCCGAAACAATGTTACCAATTCCCTGACCAATCAATTCTTTATTCGAGTTGTGTTCCGTGCGGGTCAAACTATCCGCCACCACCGCCGTTAACAAAGTATCAATACAACCCAACATCCCCAGCATCACCCCATCCACTAACATTTGGGTAATCTGGCCCGCGCTAAAGGTCGGGAATTGTAACGGGGGCAGACCCACTGGAATTTCGCCAATGCGACGAATATCTGTACCGGCAAACAATGTCACCGAAATAATCGTACCCAGCACTAATGCCACTAACTGGGGAGGAACCACCCGCTTCCATTTTTTGGGCATTAGGAAAATAATCGCTAGGGTAATGGCCCCTAGGATGGCCTCCGGCGCATAGATATTGCTTAATAATTCTGGTAAAGCCTTCACCGTGCCGATGACCCCTCCCTTGGGCGGAGCCTGACCCAAAAACGGCGCGATCTGCAAAATAATTAAGATGACCCCAATCCCCGACATAAAACCGGAGATCACGCTGTAGGGCATCAACGTAATATATTTACCTAACTTAAAAACCCCAAAAATAATCTGAAAAAGTCCCGCTAACATGACCACCGTAAAGGCCATGGCTAAACCATTATCCGGATTGGCCGCCGTTAAACTGGCCACGATCGCCGTCATTACCACCGTCATGGGGCCGGTCGGTTCGGAAATAAGGGTCGGGGTTCCGCCAAAGAGAGCGGCAAAGAAACCCACACAAATGGCCCCATACAGCCCTCCTAGGGGGCCAATCCCAGAAGCGACTCCGAAAGCCAGGGCCAGGGGCAGAGAGACAACGGCGGCGGTCACTCCCCCAAAGAGATCCCCGCGTAAATTGTTAAAGCGTATTTTGTTTGTGACAAGCATAAAAGTTTTAGGGAAATTGGGAATAGAAGCGATTTAACCCTGATGATTTTGAATGCTAACATGAAAAGCCATAGCTTTTTTTCAATAATCTATTTAAAGTATGGATAGTTAGCATTAGAAAAATTAACAAGTCACTTGGGCTTTTCGTGCAAAAGCTGTGATCCCTAACAGATTAATCCCCTTAATCCCCTAAAATCGTTTAGCCAGATCAGACACCGGGGGAATCGTGGTCTCCTGAGCAATTAGGAAATCAGTGGTCGGCTCAATCCACTTCACCAAAAAGTTCGGTTGAATGCCTAGGAAGAAAATAATCGCGGTTAAAACTAATGCTGGAATATTTTCGGACGGTAAAACCTTGGGATAATAGGCCAATTGATTGTCTAATTTGCCAAAACAAGTGCGATTTAACAAAATGACAAAATAGACGGCGGTTAACCCAGAAGCCAAAATACACAGCAGGGTCGGAATAGGGAACGTGCTAAAACTTCCCTGAAAAACGATAAATTCCGCCGCAAAGCCCACTAGCCCGGGAATCCCCGCACTGGCCATGCCCGACGTAATCAGTAAAGCACTGGTTAAGGGTAAGCCTCGAATCGGGTTCATCAAACCATTTAACACATTGAGATCGCGGGTGCCGGCCTTCCGTTCCACAATCCCCACCAGATGAAATAACAGGGCTAAAATCAGACCATGGCTGATCATTTGGGCTACGGCCCCTAAGACACTTAATTCGGTTCCTGCCGCCGCCGCCACTAAGATATACCCCATGTGACCAATGGAACTGTAGGCCACCATCCGTTTAATATCCCGTTGGGCGATCGCCGCTAAGGCTCCATAGAGAACAGTAATGGTTCCGATGACTGCCAGGGTAGGGGAAAATTGCACCCAGGTATCCGGAAAAAGCTGTAAGCCAAAGCGAATTAACCCGTAGGTTCCCAGTTTGGCTAAAATGCCCCCTAATAAAATGGCCGTGGCGGGAGAGGCTTCGGTGTAGGCATCGGGCAACCAGGTATGCAAAGGTACGAGGGGAATTTTAATGCCAAAACCCACCAGAATTAAGCCCAACAAAATGAATTTTGTGTTATCTGAAAAAGCGGCGGTGGAAACGGTTGCATAATCAAAGGAACCTTGATTGCCTAAGACACCAATCCCTAAAAAAGCAATTAAAACTAATAAGCCAGAAATAGCCGTATAAAGCAAAAACTTAATCGAGGCATAACCCCGTTTTTCGCCGCCCCAAATGGCAATCATTAAATAGAAGGGGATTAATTCTAATTCGTAAAAGATAATAAATAACAGTAAATTTTCCGCCATCAACGCACCGGAAATTCCCGCATTGATGAGCAGGATCAGGGCATAATAAAGCCGCGATCGATCCAAGTTAGGGCCAATGCTATAGATGGCAACTCCCGTTAATAAACCATTGAGAATAATTAACGGTAACGATAAACCATCAACACCGAGGCTATAGGTTAAACCTAACTGGGGAATCCAGGGAAACGCTTCTTGAAATTGGAAATGGGGATTACCCAAATCAAACTGACTGAGCAGATACAGTGACCAAAGGAGGGTGATTACCGCGAAGATCTCGGTGATTTGCCGTAATTTCTTGGCTTCTAAATTGCCGGGGAAAAAGCCAACAATCAGCGAACCAATAATCGGAATCACTAATAAGGAGGTGAGCATTGGGGTTAAAGTTCGGGAAAAAGAAAAATATTAGAAGGTTTTAAACCAAGTAAGACAATCAGGAGTTATTTCTAACCCCCGAATCCTACTGAAGCTAACTAAATCAAGGAAACTTTACCGGTATCTAAATCATAGTAAGCCCCAACAATTTTGAGTTGATTATTAGCGATTAACTCGGTTAAAATCGGAGATTTTTTAAGGGTCTCGACTTGATGCAGGACATTCGCTTTGGCCGCTTTATCCAGATCGCCGGGGGCCTCACTTTGGGGGGGAACACTGCCAATATTAATACTCTTAATGAGACTGCCCACTTGGCCGGGTAATTCTCCCCCTTTAATGGCGGCTTGGACGGCCCCACAGCGTTCATGGCCCATCACCACAATCACCTTGGCTCCTAAGACTAAAGTGCCAAATTCTAGGCTACCAATTTCTTCGGCCGTGGCAATATTGCCGGCAATGCGACAGACAAACAAATCCCCTAAACCCTGGTCAAAGACAATTTCTCCGGGGACGCGGGAATCGGCACAGCCCAGAATAGCGGCAAAGGGGGCTTGGCCCTGGGCAACTTCGACTAAACGTTCGCGGCTCTGATTCCGATTTGTCCGTTTTTGATTGACAAAGCGATTATTGCCTTCGATGAGTTTGGTGAGGGCTTGCTCCGGGGTAACGTCCTGGTTTTGGGCACTGGCGATCGGAGGATTGATGAAATGATTGCCCAGCACCGTAGCCATCAGGCTCGTACCGATAAAGGTGCCGCCATACTGAATTAAATTACGACGGTTCATTAAATTGGGAATAGAAGGTTGAGACATGATAATTTTTCCAAAATAGTTAAGGAAACTAAAAAAGGCTCAAAGTTAGAAAAATTGACTAAGAAAAGGATAGCTTAAGAGGGCCCCGATTAACGTCACGCCTAAAACAATAGAAAGCACATAAAATTGGGTTTGTCCCGAAACATTATACTTAAGGGTTTGTCCCCCAAAAACCGTTGCTAAACCGACGAGATTGACGACACCATCTACAATGAATTTGTCAAACCAATTAATCAGTTGAGAAACGGCTCCCACGATCGCCACAATAGTGACTTTATAGGTTTGGGCAGTATAAAGATCGTAGGCAAAGAAGTCCTGTAGAGCTTGAACGGGTAATTGAATGGGTTTGGTAATGGCGGGATTGAGATAAATAAACGCTGAAATTCCCACACCGAGTAAGCTAGAAGACAGTAACGTACCGGCTAGGGTTAGGTTCACCCCGGCAAAATCCGGTAATAAATGCCATTGCTGTAAAATTAACGGGGCATGGAGGGCAAATCCCACCGTAATTACCATCGGTAATACCAGGGGCCAAAGAGCTTCCGGCGATCGCACTGTCATCGGTTTCGGTTGGCCACCAAAAATTAAACAAAATTCGCGGGTCACACTAAAAGCCGTCAAGCTATTAACCACCAGTAAAATCCCCAATAAAATGAGATTTTGGGAGGCAAAGGTTTCACTTAATTTCAGCCAAGCCCAAAAGGAACCAAAGGGCGGCAAGGCAATTAACGAAGCAATACCGACTAAATAACTCACACCAGAAACCGGACGACGCGACCACAATCCTCCGTACTGGGTTAAATCCTGGGTCACGTTATTCCAGATAATGCCCCCAACGGTCATGACTAAAATACTCATCGCCAGGGTATAGGTCAAAATTAACTGGAGGGCGGTCTCCCCTTGACCGGAGGCTACGGCCATAAAGATCAAGCCCATGTACGCACTGACGGTATAGGATAGCGATCGTTTAATATCAATCTGGGCGATCGCAATCAAAGAAGCTCCAATGGCGGTGGCCCCACCGATAAAACTCATCACCGTTAAGGCAACGGGAGAAATCGCTAAAATGGGTTGAATTTTTACCAAGACCCACGCCCCAGTGGACACCACTAAGGTATTGCGGAGAATGGTGGCCGGTAAAGGCCCTTCCATGGCTTCATCCAACCAAAGATGTAGTGGAAACTGAGCGCATTTTCCCAATGGCCCGGCAATTAACGCCAAGCATAATAACGTTGCTAAGGTCGGGTTTAAATCCGTCGTCGCCGCCCATTCCGCCAAGCCCTGATAATTCCAGGTACCGGCTAAAGGCAGTAAAGCCACGACCCCCATTAATAAAATTAAATCTCCCACCCGTTTGGTTAAAAACGCATCTCTCGCACCGGTCACCACTAAGGACTGATTAAACCAATAACCAATCAACAGATAGGTTCCCAGGGTCAAAATTTCCAGGACAACATAGCTAAAAAACAGGGAATCACATAACACCAAGGTGCAAAGTCCCCCTTCAAACAAGGCCATCAGGGAGAAAAAGCGGGCCCAGCCCCAGTCCATTTCCAGATAACCAACGGCATAGATTTGGGCTAACAGATTTAACCCCGTAATTAATACCAAGGCCGCCACATTGACCGCCGAAATTTCTATATCCAGACTAATGTTTAAGTCAGCCGCCTGGAGCCAGGGAAAGGAGAAATCCAGGGGAGGATGATCCCAAATAAACACTAGGACAATCAAACTATGAACAAAGGCCAATAGGGTCATTAAAATGCTAATATAACCCGCCGGCCTGGGCCCAGTCTGGCGAATGATCCCCGGTGACCAGGGAATCGCAAGTACTGCTCCTAATAAGGCGTAGCAAGGTATTAGCCAGGCAACCTGACTAAGGTTTTCTAACATATAGGGGTCTCCCGTAACGAGCCGATTAACGAAAGGCTGACAGTGAATAATTTTGTGTTATACCATTTTTCAAAGCCTGTGTCAGAGGCCAGCTAGGTGAAAGCCTTGCTCTGAACCGATCAACTCTGTCAGACAGAATGAAATTGGGTATCACTACTATAGATTAATCTTTATCTTGTGGGGATTATCATAGATTAAAGCAAATCTTTTTGTAAATAGCCTAGACTGTATTCAATATAAAAATCTTTAATCATTGATAAAAGTCTAGTTTGTTGGGTCAAGGCAAGACCGAAAGACCACAACCTGTCACTAAGTTCAAGAAACCTATAGAGATAAAAAATCAGGTATTTAGTTCCTAAACCGATGAGGTTTGTAAATGGGTCACGTATTCCCGAAACCGCTCTAAATCAGCTTGGATAGTGGACTCGACCACTCTGCCTAAAAATAAGTTATCCATCATTTGACCTAACCACCCCGGAATCGAATAGGCGATCGTTAAACGCACCATACTTTTGCCGTGTAGATCATAAAAACGAACGGCTCCGCGATTGGGTAGCCCATCTACCGATTCCCACTGAATAATTTGATGGGGAACGACCTTCAACATACGGGATAACCAGGTAAACTCTAGGCCCCTGGTGGCCAACTGCCAACGGGATAGCTCCGGATTGTCTTCTAAGACCTTGACGGACTCAATCCACTTCATCCACCGGGGCATCTGCTCCAGATCTGACCAAAGACTCCACACCAGGGTCATGGGGGCATCCACTTCCACTTGCACACTATGCTCTAACCACTTAGCCATAAAACAGTTACCTGAACGAAACAATGGGGTGACCCTAGGAAACTAGGGTATGGTGACGCAATAAAAATTTAGTCGCGCCATCCTGATTCAACGGTAGGCTAAAACGATACCCCTGCATGATAAAACACTGTAATTGCTGGAGGTTGCCGACTTGAATTTGCGTCTCGACTCCTTCGGCCACCATCTGAAGATTCAATTCATGCCCCATCTTCAGCAGAATCGCTAATAAGGAACATTCCTGATTGCCTTTGCCTAGGTCACCCATTAATGAGGGATGAAGCTTGATTTTATCGAAAGGAAGGGTTTGAATCAGTCGCGCTCCGCCATACACTTCGCCAAAATCGTCGAGGGCCACCCGAATGCCTTTATCTTTGAGTCCCTTGAGTTGGATCTTGGCTTTGTCTAAGTCCTTGGCGATCGCCGTTTCGGAAATCTCTAACTCTAACCACTGTGGCTCTAACTCCGTTTCCTTAAGTACCTGATCCATCAGGTCTAAAAGCCCAGGATGATAAAACTGTTTATCAGATAAATTCACGGCGATGATTAACGGGGCGATACCGGTCACCTGCCAATGTTTATTTTGATGACAAGCAGTGGCCAAAATCCAGCGGGTCACAGGAATCACCATCTCCGTATGATCCACCCATGGTAAAAACTGTTTGGGGGAGATAATGCCCTTTTGGGGATGTTGCCAACGCACCAGGGCTTCCATGGCATTAATGTACCCCTGTTGGAGATTGACTTCTGGTTGGTACACCAGATTAATTTCGTGGCCATCTAAAGCTTGTTGCAGACGTTTCTCCACCTTGGCAAATCGCTCTTGATGGAGGGGACTAGCCGGTAAAGCCGTTTCTTGAATCAGAAGGGTCGCACTGGCTTTTTCATCTCGTAGTGCGGTTCCATTGGTTTGGTTAAGGGTGTGGGGTAATGTTAAGGAGGTTGCCAGGGTTTCAGTCATCACCAAGGAGGTATCGAGGGACGGGGCATTGGCCGTTAAATTTTTCTGCACCAAACCGAGCAGGGTTTGCAGGTCTTCACTGTCCTGGGGATAAATCGCGCTACCACTACTCACCTGTAACGCTAATTTATATTGTTCAATGAGTAGGGGTTGATTCAAGATATTAAAAATACGCGCTTGAATTTTGTCTAAATCATCGGCATCCTTAAACTTCGGAAACAAAATCATAAATTCGGAATCCGCCCAACGGGCGACAATATCCCCATGGCGCAGGGAAGACCGCAGGGATTGTCCCACCTGTTTAATGGCTTGTTCCCAAATGGCCATCCCCAAAGACTGTTGAATTTCACTGAGATTGGAGAGGTTAAAGAACAGCAGACCGGCTTTATGTTTTTTGCGACGGGCATTGGAAATGGCAATGTAAATATATTCTAAGAACAGGGTACGATTCGGTAATTGGGTCAGGGCATCCAGATAAACATCATCATGGAAAGTTTCTTCCTCCATTGCCGACATTTCTTCTAGGTTTCCCTCGGAAATCACGAGGTTTTTTGGGCGGGGGACAGCGTTTTCCAATGGGGTAGAGTTGGGATAATCCCCCTCTTCTTCACCAACGGAAGTCAGCCCACTGGACGAAGAATGGTAACTGGCATTAATGTCACAACCAAAGTTAATGAGGTCTCCATCTTTTAATTCTCTGACCAGACATTTTTCCCCATTGACATAAATTCCATTCTGACTTTTATTCCCGTCTAAATCTCCGTCAATAATCCAAAAGACTTCTTGATTCGTTTTACTATTAAATTTGCGGAGGAGGGTCGCGTGCTTGCGAGAAGCTTGCTTGGAGTGCATTTGAATGTTATTACTGGAATGGCGGCCCAAGGTATATTGATTGGCTTCCAGGATCAGGGTACGCCTATAGAGGGCATCTTCTAATACCAAAATATGCTTAACGGGGGTGGCGACGCTTTCAGAGGTCATAGGACACAGTTAATCCTAAAGAAATGGAGAATTTTAAAGAAAGATAAGTTTAAAATATCAAAAATCAATAAAAGTATCTAAAAGGAGGGAAGAGCAGTTTTCCTTGGGAAACTCGATAGGATTCCTATTCCCTCTTAGTGTAACAGCAATCTTTCCGGTTGTTACCCCAGAAGTTAGGGGCGATCGCCAAGTTTTTCCCTAGTGGCCGGGAGTCGCATCAGGGTTTATACGGCAGTAGGCGATCGGGAGATGATTGACGGACTAGACAGCCGCCTGAATTTTACACTGAGCCAGATAGGCAGTGGCATCCTCGGCCCTTAGGGGCTTGGTAAAATAAAACCCCTGTACTTCTTCACAGTTTAATTTCTGGAGAATTTCTAGCTGAGGCAGATTTTCCACCCCTTCGGCAATCACCCGCAGATGAAAGTGATGACCTAACCCTAGTACGGCGGAGATAATCGCCCGGTTGTCCGCATTCGTCGTTAAGCTATGGATAAAAGATTGATGGATTTTTAAACTCGCGGGTTGAAACTGTTGTAAACAGGTTAGAGACCCCATACCGGTGCCAAAGTCATCCAGGGAAATACGCACCCCTAACTCACCGAGTTCGCGCAGTACCGACCGGGAAAAGTCCGGATTATCCATGATGATACTTTCCGTCAACTCCAGGATCAACCACCGGGGAGGAAGCCGGGTACTCTGGAGGATCTGAGCAATTTTACTCGCTAAACCGGGCTGTTGGAATTGACGCAGTGAGAGATTAACCGAAAGCGGGAAAGGAGCTAAACCCGATGCTTGCCATTGTTGATTTTGTTCACAGGCTAACTTGAGAATCCATTCTCCGATGGGAATAATCAGGTCAGTCTTTTCTGCCAGGGGAATTAAATTCACCGGCGAAATTTCCCCCAGTTCCGGATGATGCCACCGTAGCAGGGTTTCCATGCCCGTAATCTCGGCGGTATTGAGATTAAGAATGGGTTGGTAGGTTAAATAAAATTGATTTTTTTCTAAGGCTCCGTAGAGGAGGTTTTCTAAACGAATCAGCAGATTACTTTTGGTCGCGGCTTTGGCGTTAAAGAAACCGTAGGGAGCATATCCCTGATTTTGGGTTTGTCCGAGGGCGGAATAAGCATTTTTCAGGAGACTTTCGGCCTCTTCACCATCCTGGGGATAGACGGCTATGCCTAATTTGCCTTTGAGATGGAGGGGTTGCCCGGACACATTAATCAGTCCGTGAAGATTACCCAGGAGGGCTTCGGCTGATTGAACCAGTTCCGGCTGATCCTTAGCTTTGCGGAGGAGGATCACAAATTGGGAACCCTGCCACCGGGCGGCGGCTCCGTCCTGTTTTAGGTTTTCTTTGAGACGTTGGGCGACGGTTTTGAGCAGTTGATCGCCACAGTTATGGCCAAAAGCATTGACCATGCGACTAAAGTTTTCAAACTCTAAAAAGGCCACTGCAATGCTACTGCCATCTCGTTGGGCCTTGGCAATGGCGATCGCCAACTGTTCCTCAAACCAACCGCGATTGGGTAAGGTGGTCAGGGGATCATAGAGAGTATGCTGGGCCAGGAGTTTTTCCGATTGTTTCCGTTGCGTAATATCAATCAGATAACTGCGAATCACCTGGGTTTCCGTGAGATAGTGAACGTACTGTTCATAGACTTCATCCTGGACTTGGATTTCTCGTAGGAGGAGATTGCCCCGCACATTTTGGGCCTGGTCTAACAGCCCGGCGATCACCGGATGGTCAGAACTTTCTCGTTGGATCGTTTTAAATTTAATACTGGCCGCCGGGTTCACATAAATAATTTTGCCCGTAAAGTCCATTTCAATAATGGGCTGAGGACTTAATTCCGCAAAGGACGTAAAACGAATTAAATCAACGGAGGTTTGGGTTGCGGGTAAATCCTCTAGATCGCTAACAATGGTGGATTGACTATCCTGCTCTTCGGGGGGAATGCTAGGGGGATTATACAAAGGCATTTCCATGGGATTAAACATCGCCACTTCCAACGCTGTCGAAACAATGTAGTAACTGGCCTTCGAGTCTCCCCCAAAAACCACCACATCCCCGTGTTGTAGATCATGGGTTTCTTTGACTTGACCATTGATTAGGAGTCCATTGGTACTACGGTTGCCTTCCAAATCCCCATCAAGGATCCGGTAAGAATAGGTATCCACTTTGGGGCTGACTTTAATCCGAATTAAGGTGGCATGGTGACGAGAAACGGCGCGATCATAAATGACAATATCGCTACTGGATTCTCGGCCAATCGAGTAGGTTGCTTCTTCTAGGGCAACGATACGACGGGCTTTTTGGTCTTCAATCACCAAAATATGGCGAAATTCGGGGGCATTAGTCATCTTCGTTAAGGCAGCCTGCGGCAGAGGACGCAAAATCCAGGTCTGCAAAGCACTCGTTTACCAGTGTGACATAGTTTTTATCGCTCATACGTCAAATTTTGTGAAAATTCCCCGGTTTGACGGTTAACGATGGTTTAACGGTTAAAGATTGTTGCAAAAGGGTGGTCATTTCTTTGGTTTTCAGGGGACGGCTGAATTTATACCCTTGGATGTATTGACAACCCCAGGTCTGCAACCATTGACATTGGGGATCGGACTCTACGCCTTCGGCAATGATTTGTAAATGCAGACCTTTCCCCAGGGCTAGAATGGCCTCAATAAAGCCTTGTTCGGCGGCGGTTCCCCGGAGATCCCGAATCAGTTTTTGATCGAGTTTGAGGGCATGGAGCGGTAAATACTGCAAAATTCCGAGGCTGGCATAACCCCGACCAAAATCGTCCAGAATAAGGCGCAGTCCCAGTTCCCGCAGTTCCCCTAGGATTTTTTGCGCCTTAAACAGGGATTTTTGTACTGTTTTCTCGGTAATTTCGATGGCTAACCATTGGGGGTCAACGCCCACATCTTCGACAATTTTGGCGAGACGGGTGGTTAACTGGGGTTGATAAAATTCCTGGCTCGATAGGTTGAAGGCGAGGGGAAAGGTTAATAAACCCTCTTTTTGCCAGGCAAGGGCCTGTTGACAGACATGACGCATCACCCAGTGGGAGAGATCGCCAATTAAGGTGGTTTTTTCGGCGAGGGCAATGAGTCTATGGGGGGGAATGGTGCCGACTTCAGGGTGTTCCCAGCGCAGGAGGGCTTCGAGACCCGAAATTTGCCCGGTGGTGAGGTCTCCCTGGGGTTGATACACTAGGCTCAACTGTTTACGGGCGATCGCCCCGGCCAATAACCGCTCTAAGCGTTGGACTAAACGGGCCTCTTGGCTAAATTGGGGATTAAAGAAACAATGATGATAACTCCCCTGTTGCCGGAGTTGACCCAGGGCCACATCCGCCGCTTGCAAAAGGCGATCGCTAGAGTCTCCATCCTCTGGAAAGATAGCAATGCCCATATTGGCCAGCAGAATTAATTCCTGGGCTTCCAACTTGACCGGTTCCCGCAACACTTCAAAAATGCGCTCGGCCAACTTACTCACCGCCTCAGCATTCTTAATACGCGGGAGCAACACCGTTAACATTTCCCCCTGCCAATGACTGACCAGATCCCCTTCCCGCAAACAACTTTGCACACGACTGGCAAAAACCTGGAGAGCCTGATCGCCAACGGCATGACCCAAACTTTGATTAATGGTGCGCCAGGAATCCAAACTGAGAAACAGTACCCCCAGTTGGTGATCGTGGTGACGGGCATGGTGTAAGGCCATTTCTAGCTGTTGTGCAAAATAAGTACGATTGCCCAGATGGGTGACCGGATCGTGCAATTCTTGGAAATGGACTTGCTCCTGGAGTTTTTGTTGAGAGTCTAAATCCTGCACCGTTAAACAGTAGGTGGCTCGGCCCATCCAGATCGTTTGGTAGAGTTTCACCGCAACGGGATGCAATTCCCCCAACGCCGTCCGATGGAAAGCCTCTTCTAAAATCACGGGTTCCTGTTGTTGTACCGCCATCAACTGACCCTCCAGGGTTTCCCGATCCGCCGCCACAATTTGGTAAAGCGTCTGGGACAATAATTCGGCTTCACTATAACCGAGTAATTGACAATAGGCGGGATTCACTTCAACAATCTTTTTCGTCTCGGCATCCACAAATAACAGTCCTTCGGAGGTCAGTTGCCGATAGAGTTGGCTCTGTTGCCGCAGACGTTTCACCTCCTGATCGAGACGACGCTGAAGGGTAATATCCACCACATACGACCGTAACCGTTGTCCCCGGACTCCATCGCCCCCTTCTACCTGCACCCCATAGATGGACTGTTCATAGATTTTCGGGCCAATTTCCACTTCCCGTAACAGGGAAGTCCCCTCATGATGGTTAAATAAACTCAGTACGCCTTTAACTAACGGGTGTTCCTGTTTGACCAGGGGCAGATCGGGAAATTGAGCCGTGGCCGGTGGATTGAGATAAACAATTTCACCCCCCAGGGTAAATTCGAGGATGGGATAGGGGCTATGGTCAGCCCAGGCAGTGGCGGTAGCCGCAGAGGGCAGAGAGCGTTTAGTGGGACTGGGGGGGACTCCCTCGGCTCCGGTATAAAAAATGGCGGTACTAAAGGCGGAATCTTCTCCTCCGTCCGATTCTTCCGGATCAAAGTTCTCGGATTCTAGGGATAAAGCTTCTTCGGGATTGGCCACACCGGGGGAGGTCACCTTGGGCTTCACGGCATGGAAAACCCCTAGGCTTTCGTTTTGGAGGGCCTCTAAATCCGACTCCGTCGTAATACTGATAACGTGATAGCTGGCCTTCGACTTACTGGCAAAGCGAATCAGATCCCCATGGCGTAACTCGTGGGATAAACAATATTGGCCATTGACCATGACTCCGTTAGTACTGCGTTTGCCTTGCAGGTTGCCGTCAATGAGGCGATAGGTGCAATGTTCATTTTGGTAGTCATTAACCCGCAGGAGGGTGGCATGATGGCGTGAAACCTGGCGATCGTAGAGGGGAATGGCACTATTGGGATCCCGTCCGATGTCGTAGGTGTTTTCAGTGAGGGAGACCAAGCGACGAGATTTTTGGTCTTCAATGACCAAGACATGGCGGACTTCGGCGGCGTTACTCATCTGGGCTAGACACACTAGGACGGTTACTCTCCTTTATTATGGTATAGCCCCAAGCTTTTCCGGCGATTTTAAAATAAGAAATTTATGTGGACAACGCTTCAACAATTTCCCCTTTGGTTGCGATTGGGTCTGTTGTTTCCTCTGGCGATCATCAATGCGTGGTTACTGTCTCTGCTGTTAGGATATTTTCAACCCCTTTCCAGTCTTTTGGTGGCGGCGGCTCTCTTAGCCTTTTTGTTAGATCTGCCGATCCGGTTATTGACTCGGTGGGGCTGTCGGCGCGGTTGGGCGATCGCCTTGGTACTGGGAACGGCCTTTGTGGTGTTTGGGGTGGGATTATTCGTGGTAATTCCCTTGGTTATTAATCAATTAAATGAATTATTAGCCAATTTACCCCAATGGATTAAATCCAGTAATACCCAATTAAAAAGCCTCCAGGATTGGGCCTTAGAACATAAATTGCGCTGGAATTTAGATTTAACCCAGGTGGTGAATCAGACGGTGGAAAAACTCAGTGGTCTGTTAAATTCCCTGGGGAATCAGGTTTTTAGTTTAGTCGGGGTCACCATTAGCACCCTTTTTAATGGCTTAATTTTGTTAGTTTTAACAGTCTTTCTGGTCATCACCGGGGAACAGGTTTGGGATGGTTTATTTAGTTGGATACCCATGCCTTGGCAGTACCGTTTAAGGGAAACCCTACGGGAAACTTTTGAACGGTATTTTGCCACCCAAGCCATTTTAGCGGGGATTCTCAGTGTGGCTCAGATGATTGTTTTTACCATTTTACAGGTTCCCTATGCCATCTTATTTGCGGTAACGATTGGGCTTTGTACCTTGATTCCCTATACCAGTGGCATTATGATTTTGGTGATTAGTTTATTGTTAATGCTCCAGAATTTTTGGTTGGGTTTAAAGGTGTTAATTGCGGCGATTTTAGTGGGACAGATTAATGACAATATTATTTCTCCCCGATTAATGGGCAATAGTATTGGTTTAAATCCGGTCTGGATTATCGTTGCGTTATTTGTGGGCGGTAAACTGGCGGGAATTTTAGGGTTATTGATTGCGGTGCCGTTGGCCAGTGTTTTAAAGGCGACGGTTGACAGTCTGCGATCGCCTTCCCCACAATGCGCGGAATCTCTCACCGTGACGGATGAGGCGGGGGTTTAACCATGGCGATTGCTTCCCCCTTCCTTGGCGAGACGACCCGGTTGTTGATCCGTCCCTGGTTACTCCCCCAGGATTTAGCCGCCGCCTGGGCCATTTACAGCGACCCGGAAGTAATGGCTTTTATTCGGCCCCCGGTGTTAACCCCAGCAGAACTGACCGCTCAACTAGAGGAACGGCAACAGCATTATGAAAACAGGAATAACGGCACAGGACGCTGGGCCTTAGTGGAAAAGGCAACGGGTCAAGCCATTGGCACTATCCTTTTGGCAGAACTTCCCGATGCTCAAGGGGCCGTGACGGCGGATTATGAAGTGGGGTGGCATTTGCGACGGGCTAGTTGGGGGCAAGGTTATGCTACCGAGGCCGCTCGTTGGGCCATTCATTACGGTTTTCAATCGCTTCATCTATCCCAAATTTACGCGGTGGTGAGGCCGGATAATCAGCGTTCGATTCGGGTCACGCAACGGTTAGGAATGCAATCCCATGGATTGACAACGGCTTACTACGGTCGAGAATTAGCCCTTTTTGGGATCACGCCTTGAGGTTTGGCTGGGGAAAAAATTAGGGGTTTTCACACACCACAATATACTCGTATAGCATCGTATTCAGGGTTTGGCCCGCCTTATTGGTGGGAGAGTTTTTAGACGGCATGGCTTTACTACTTAATAATCTTTCATAGGTGATTAAATGCTGTAAGCCCTGATGTTCAAACCTTTCGGCAATAAATTGATCGGTGGGTAATTGGATATTTTTAACGGTTCGATTACCGACGACATAAATCACTTTCCCTTTTTGATTAATCTGGGGAGCAATGCGGTCAATAGAACGGGCTAGGTCTTGATAAAAGGCAGAAATTTCTAAGGCTCTTTTGGGATCTTCTTGTTCAACGGCGGCAATATAATCAGCGATGAGACCCTGTTGATATAATTTTGGGGATTTTTGGCCTCCCATTAACCGCCGGTCAATTTTACGGGCATAATCAATCCCTAACCATTCATTGGACAGCGTGGAAAATTGTCCATAGGCAACGGTGGTGCGGCTATCTCCATAGGGAGGACTGGTTAAAACCACATCAAAGGTTTGTTGGGAGACGTTAAATTCGGCATGGTGAATCTGAATTTTGAGAGGCTTCTTGAGTTTGGGAAGATAAATCGTTTGATAAATGGCGATCGCCTCCTGAAGTTTTTTAAAATAGACTCCTAACACATCGGGATTGAATTTTAAAATAGCTTCCGGTTTCATGCGGTAAAGCTTGAACTCATTATTGCGGGTAAAAGAACATTCTCGAATGGTTTCCGAAAACGGCACAAGCAAAAAGTTTCTCAGATTTTCGTCTTTGACCTGATAGATAAAATGTCTTAGAATTTTTAAGTTATTTAAAACTTCACGGGAAAACCAAAAGTCGGCATTGGTAATCTGAGGTAAATCTAAGTTCTTGACATTTTTTTCATTTTTCAAAAATTCAAAGACTTGCTCCCTTAAGGTCTGAACAGTGGCCGTCAACTCTTCGATGAAGATTCTGGTAAATTTAACTTTTGTAATTAAAACCGCTAAGGGATTAAGATCAAAACCATACATTTCCGTGATGCCACAGTCTAAGCCACTGGCAAAGGAAGAACCCGAACCACAATAGGGATCGAGTAAACAGCCTTTTTGAATATTAAACTCTCTCAGGAGATTAATACCAATTTGGGGTAACATCGTCGCCGGATATTTATGCAAATTAGGATAATTTTCGGCATATCCTTGCCCGGCAAAATCATATTGGGGATTGCGTACAACGGGATATTTCATCGGTAAAACTGGAATCAAACGCCAGGGCGATCGCCTGTTTAAGCATTTTTACTTATGAGGAAGCGGGAGATGGGACTCGAACCCACGACATTCACCTTGGGAAGGTGACGTTCTACCACTGAACTACACCCGCAACAGTTTCTACAATACCAGAAAGCGTTACCCCTGACAATCGGTTTAAGGCTGGACAAACAGGGAAGAACGCCCAAGGTTTTCCTTCCATCAAGACAAGGCCTGAAAAATTAGCTCACCTCGATCGCCATCCAACACCACCGGCCA
>JAYKIP010000308.1:0-6120 GCA_035286205.1 Merismopediaceae cyanobacterium | reverse complement strand
CAACACGATTAAGACAATTTATTTGCACTGAAGTTACACGAACCTGTAAATATTCGGCGGCTGATTGTTCAGCAATGAATAAAAAAGGATTGTCTGCAACGGAAAAATGTGCCGGAGAAATTACTATTATTGCCGAGGAATCCGGAAAATGGGAATGCAAGCCAGAAGTCCAAGACCATGCCTCAGTTGTAGCAAATCTTCCCTACGCGGCTTGTGATAATCGTGCTGACCTTAATAATTAATCTGATACGAAACCCTGTTTTTATAATTTTTGTTATGGAATATAGGGGTTTAGTCTCATGCTTGATAAAGTGGAAAACCAAACCCCTACCTTTAGCTCCTTTTTAACTTCATCGCCCTCACCCTAGACAGACTGGGGGGCCGTCCACAGCAGAATACGATCCATCAGCGCGGGAGCTAACTGTTGACACCAGACGGCGAGATGACTTTGCCAGCCGACGAGGATTTCCTTTTGTCCTTTTTTGAGACCCCGGATGAGGATTTTAGCTACCCGTTTAGGGGTCATGGGTCGTACCCAACGGAAGCGTTGTAGGTCTTTTACCATATCCGTATCGGTGAGGGTCGGCAAAAAGGAAATCACGTCAATGTTATGGGGGGCTAGTTCTCGCCGGAGGGCTTGGCTGAAACCGAGAATCGCAAATTTGGTGGCGGAGTAGGTGGCCATGGTGGGAGCCGCCACTTTGCCCATCAAGCTAGACACATTGACGATCGCCCCTTCTTTTTGGTGAACCATGCGGCGTGCCACACACCGGGTAATGGCGTAGAGGCCCAATAGGTTGAGGGAAATTTCCTGATAGACTTCCGGCAAGCGACTGTCGAGGAAAGAAGCCTGGTAAGCAACCCCGGCACAGTTGACTAATAAATGGATAGGGCCATGGTCGCGCCAGGTTTTGGCGATCGCGGTATTCACTTCAATGGGTTGGGTCAGATCCAACGGCAGAATGTGGACTTCCGTGCCGGTCTGGTCTGTAATTTCCTGGGCAACCTGCTGTAACGAATCTTGACAACGAGCCACCAGAATTAAACGATGCAGTCCCGTTTGGGCTAACTCTAAGGCGATCGCCCGACCAATGCCGCGAGACGCGCCGGTCACTAAAGCGGTTTTACCTTGCAAATTCAAAATGTAACCTCCTATGACTTAGAGGAATCTACAGTTTTTAACGGTGAGGGAAAATCCGCCCGGCTCAAAGTTTCTTGGACTCTCCCTTGCCATCGTCATCCCCAGGTAAGCGTCACACTGTCAGGGACAGAAATGCCCTAAAATCAGCCGACCCAACCCGGATAACCACATCCGTTAGAGAGTTAGGGCAAAAGAGAAAGTGGTTCAAAAAACTTGTGGAAGGAAGGATGCCTCAACCCAGAACTCTTTTTCCCGTCCGGTGAGGCAATGGTGCAAAAAAGGCGAATTTTCCCAAAATTCTCAAAACAATAAGCGAAATGGATATTTAATCAACAACAACCACTGGGGGGATTTGGAATGAACAGTAGAGCATGGTGTTACGCCTCCTAAAATGATGATTCAGCGTTAGGTTAAGGATGCCCCTCGCAACACAAGTTAACACAAAAATCAAGAATTAGCAAAAAAACTTTACAATCGCGGACGGTTTAGAGATTGTCTTTCGGCGGGCAATGTGGGAAAAGCCTTATGCTTTAAGGGATTGCCGTCAAAAGCTGGGGGTCTGAGCGACAAGGGATTGTCAACCTCGGTTAGGATCAACGTAACGACTTAACCCTGGGTTCTTTATCAGCCCCGCTCTCCTATGACTGATTCCACACCCCTCAATATCTTAGTCAGTAACGACGATGGGATTTTTGCCCTCGGTATCCGCACCCTTGCTAATACTTTTGCGATCGCTGGTCATCGGGTAACGGTGGTTTGTCCTGACCGTGAAATGTCGGCGACGGGCCATGGTTTAACCCTCCATCAACCGATTCGCGCCAATCCCATTGAAGGGGTTTTTCATCCCCAGGTCACGGCCTGGGCCTGTTCGGGAACCCCGGCGGATTGTGTGAAGTTGGCGATCGCCGCCATTGTGGAAGATCCCCTAGATTTTGTGTTATCGGGTATTAACCACGGCCCCAACCTAGGCACCGATATTTTGTACTCCGGCACGGTTTCTGCGGCCATGGAAGGATTGCTAGAAGGGGTACCCAGTTTAGCCCTAAGCCTGGCGAGTTTTACCTGTCATGACTTTGATCCCGCCGCCCAAATTGCCCAAACCTTAGTGCAACAATTAGTTGAGCATCCGCTTTCCCGGCCCGCCCTCTTCAATGTCAATATTCCGGCTGTTGCGACCTCCGAAATTCGAGGCATTCGTCTCACACGCCAGGGAATTCGCCGTTACCGAGAAAACTTTGAAAAACGCTTTGATCCCAGGGGCAAAAGTTATTATTGGTTAGCCGGGGAAATTGTAACGGATTTAGAACAGCCCGATCATTTTCACCTGTCGGCAGAGATTCCCACCGATGTTCAAGCTATTCAAATGAATTATGTCACCATGACCCCCTTACAGGAGAATTTGACTGATGTGGGGACGTTTCATGCCTTAGAAAAAGCCCCTTGGTTATAGGAAAATGAATGACAGAAACAGGAGTTTTCTTTAGGGACACTGAGCCGGGGAGGGGGCGTTAATTTTGGTTAATTGTTGTTTAACTTCTTCGGTAAAAACGGCATTTTGCCAACCACAGGTCGCCTTAATTTGAGTCAGGGGAAGATCGCTGGCGGTCGAAAAGTCGGCATTGGTAATATTGGCCCCTTTAAGTTGGATCTCGGTAAGTTTAGCTCCGGCAAAATTGGCCCTGGTGAGATCCGCTTGTTGTAAATTGGCTTGGGATAAATTGGTGTCACTAAGGTCACTGCCCCATAATTTGGCCTGTTGTAAATTGGCTTTTTGTAAGTTAGCCTGGGTTAAAATGGCCCCGGTTAATTCTGCTTTGCTCAGATTGGCTTGACTGAGATTACCTTCACTTAAATTAATCCGCATCAAATTGGCCTGCTGAAGATCGGCTTTTTGCAGATTGGCCCCGGTTAAGTTGGCTCCGGTCAGATAGCTTTCGGTTAAGTTAGCTTCTGTTAAATTGGCTCCGGTCAGGTTAGCCCCGGTTAATTCGGTTTGTTGAAGATTCGCCCCGGTTAAATTTGCCCCGGTTAAATTTGCCCCGGTCAAAAAGGACTCGACAAAACGGCTTTTACTCAAATTAGCTTTACTGAGGTTAATGCCCTGAAGATTGATTTGATTAAAGTTTTGATCGCTTAATTTTTCCCCCATTTGGTTCAGGGTTTCTAAGGCTTTGATTCGTGGTCGGCTTTCCCGTTGATCCTGATGCTCTTTCACGATTTGCCAATACTGTTGGAATTGATGTTGACGATAGAGATAAATCACTCCACCGATCAGGAATACGAAGGGAATAAAGGCGATTAAAGCGGTGAGTTTGAGGCGATCGCCCTGTTGATGACGGAGACTGGCTTGAATAAAGACTTCCGCGACCTGGGAAAGGGGTTGATTTTCTCCGCCGGTGCGTCCCTGGGCTTGGATTTTTTGAGCCTCTTTGAGGGCTTGCCCGGTGAGTAAATAACTTTTTTGGGTTTTAAGGGGAGCATTTTGCCAATCCCTAGCTTTTTCTTCGAGGATTTGCTGTTGGTTAAATTGGCGATCGCGATCGCGTAACCATTTTTGTAACAGTCGCCAATACTGGGGAATAGACTCATGAACAAGGCGAATAAAAATGGGGGGATCAATGCCCACCGCCAGGGGAACCGGCTCCGTGATGAATAACTGGGCGTGGGCCAACTTCTGCACCACCAGATTCATCAGCGCGAGGGGATAACGCGGGGTCGCTAACTCCTGATTGATCCGCCGGTGGGCCACCAGCAGACCCGTGGCCGGGGTCGGTAACAGAGACACAAACAGATGATAAGCCGCGGCCTGTTCCATCTCACTGAGTTGTTCAAAGGCTTCGGTCGCCACCCGGTCTAAACAATCCTCCACGCCCCCCAATTCTCGATAGGTACTTAACAGAAGTCCCTGATTTTTCCCCCGTCGCCACAGTTGGAAGAGGGTATATTGCAGTAACGGTAAGGGATTGGTGAGTTTTTGGACATCCTGGTAGAGGACATTCACCAAATCTTCCTGTAACGGCAATTTGACCTGTTGGGCCGGGGCGGCGATCACTTCCCGTAGCACTTGACCCGTAAGCGGCGGCAGAATGATTAATTGGCTTTGCAGTAACTCCCGCAAGGTGTCTGGCCCCAATTCTAAACAGTGACCTAGATAATCCGACCGTAACGCGATCACGACTCGATGGGGGCCCCGTTCCTTGGCCGTTGTCTCCATCATGGCCCATAGACACTGCCAAAACGTCTCACGCTCTAATGAGTTCTGACACAGGCTAAAAATTTCCTCGAACTGATCCACGATCAAATACAGGGGATGGACAAAGGCCATGGCCAGCAAGTTACAAAAACCTTCGCCTCCCTGATGGATGAGGGGCTGAATCTGGTTTAACTGTTGATGTTTTTCGGCATTGGATAACTGGGGATCTAACAAAGCTAAAGCTAAACTTTGGAGAGGCTGGGGCCCCGGTTGCAAATAACGTACTTCGGCTTGACTCGTTCCCGATAGGCGATCGCCCTGGGCCAAAGCCGCCATCAATCCCGCCTGTAACAGGGAAGTTTTGCCCACCCCGGAATTGCCCAACAGGATAACCCCCGGTGAAGTCCGTACCTGATTTAAGAGCAGTGCCAATTCCCGCGAACGACCCAAAAAATAGGCCGACTCCTGGACTTGAAAGGGGCGCAATCCGGGATAGGGACAGGGAATATCCGTCACTTTGGGAGGCGGTTCCCAGAGGGGATTGGAGACAGGATAATGGGTCAAAAGAATCGGCTCTCCTAAATTCAAATAGGTCAAGGATTGACGGTACTCTGCCAAAAAGGACGCAACAAACTGGGTGAGGGTGAGGGTGGTGACTCGTCCGGTGGTCTGGGATCGCGGTTCTAAACCCTGGAGGAGGGCCGTGGCCAAATAACTGGGAGCCATATCTACCCCCTTCCCCTGGACTTGAAAGGTTCGACAGGCGGCCAACAGGGAATAACTGCCCTCAGCCTTGGGGATCATCCCCTGAAAATCCCAGGCGATCGCCTCCCCATAACACCCATCCAACCAAACAATCAGATGATTAATCGGACTCTGGCGCAACAATGCCTCTATCCATTGCCAACGAATGCCCCAACAGCCCTGACCCGGATGGGTCTCACTGGTGGCTAAAAAATATTCCGTCACCCCTTGATGACGACAAAGGATATGACCCGTGAAGTAGAGTAAAGCCACCCTGGGAATATGGTTTCCCTTGGGCAACAGCAGGGCCAATAACATTTCCTCCAGTTCCCGTTGACTGACGGTTCCAGGTTCACCGTGATCCCTGGGGAGGGTTTTAACCTGAAAATTACCGTACTGGCTCAACACCTTGGGGATCGGTTTCCCCGGCACAAAAGGACTGCGGAGCGGGGGCAAAAATTGATAATGGTTAATATCAACAACTAAAGCAACTTGACTCATTACCCCATCCTTAAACCGAAAGTCTGACCCCAAAGTTTTATCCAGACGTTTTATCCAGACGTTTTATTCAAAAAGATAGAGAATTTTGGCTCAAGCGTCATCCCAAATCGGGACAAACTCCCCATTGAGTGAGCGGGATCACCGAGCCGCAAGGTTGACAACGGAACATAAATCCCCATGACTCGCCTCCTTCTTCGCCCGTTCCCCGGCCCAAAGCTCAAGTTTTGTTACACTTCTTGACAAAAGCACAACGAGATGGAGAGTCAGTGATAGGATTCCCTAAAATACCTTTGTAATTAAACCATTCTTCTATGACAGAGCTTTCTGGACAACCTCCTAAATTCGGTGGCAGTACTGGCGGCTTGCTTTCCAAAGCTGACCGGGAAGAAAAATATGCCATTACCTGGACTAGCGCCAAGGAACAGGTGTTTGAAATGCCCACCGGGGGCGCGGCAGTGATGAATGAAGGGGAAAACCTCCTTTATTTGGCTCGTAAGGAGCAATGCCTGGCTCTGGGAACGCAATTACGCACCAAGTTCAA
>JAYKIP010000307.1:0-3271 GCA_035286205.1 Merismopediaceae cyanobacterium | reverse complement strand
GTGCCACACTGACCATACCCCCCACAGTTCATTAACTTACCCTTTAAGGTATAGAGGTCAATGCCGTTTTGCAGGGCTTTTTCCCGTAGATTTGCCCCCTGGGCCACCACAGCCTCTTTATTTTCCTTGATGAAAGTAATGGTCATTGAAACGCCTCGCTCCTGAACTCAAAAACGTAATTGTAAAGAAATCTAAAGAAATCTTACGTTAGTTTAAGTTATTTTGCGGGTTCGGATAACCGTTAGGGCTGGATGTCAAAAAGCTGGTTAGTAGGTAAATTGCTCACGGCCCGTTGCAGACTATTGAGGGACTGGTTATAACCAATGATCGCCTGAAGGAAACGACCCCGTGCATTGGCCAAATCTCGTTGGGCGTTAATCACATCGGTTTGTGTTCCCACCCCCGCCTGGAACCGTAGGCGAGCCAACCGTAGGGCTTCTTCAAAACGGGTCACATTGAGGCGTGTACTGCTGATATTTTCTTTATTAGAAATCAGATTGTAATAGGATTGCTCCACATCATAGCGAATTTGATCACGCTGTTTGGTAAATTCACTTTGGGCAATATCCATCTGGCGATAGGCCTTACGGGCTTCAGCAAAGGCGCGACCCCCATCAAAAAATGTCCAGCGTACCCTAGCGGCAAAGGAATACCCATCTACCACCCCAACGGAACTATCAAAATTATCTTGGTAGCTATAGTTGGCCAGAAAATCCACTTTCGGTTGAATACCGGCTAGGGCAATATAACTATCCTGTTCACTAATGGCGACTTGCACCAGTTGTTGCTCTAGTTCTGCCCGGTTGCGATAGGCCTGCACAATGGTTTCTTCCAGGGGCATCATCCAATCCCCGGCTTCCACAATGGCATCCTGGGCCGTCAATTCTACCTGTTGACCCACACTGAGGATTTGGGCCAGTTTGCGGCGGGCATTGCGTTGTTCGGCAATTGACCGGGTGAGGGCTTCATTGGCCGTGGCCAAATCTCCTTCAGCCCGGAGGACATCAAATTTAGTTCCTAACCCCGCTTGTTCTAATAACCGGGCATCCCGCAAACTTTGGGACGCATCTTCCACCGTTGCTTGGGCAATGGCCACCTGGGCATCGGCTCCCTGCAAGGCATAGTAGCGGTCAGTGGCATCAAAACGGGTTTGCTCCGAGATAACTTCTACTTGCAGTTGAGCATTTTTGACTTGATTTTCCGCTTTGGCAATTTGGGCAGAGCGTTCTCCCCCTGTGTAGATGTTATAGGTTAACTGCAAGGTACCAAAGGCATTGGTACTGGATTCGGATTGGATATTGGGCGGAATATCCAGATTAGAATTTTCTGCATTTTGCCGGGCGATCGCATTTTGAGCTTCTGTGGCCGCGCTATTGTCTCGACTTAGCTGAAATTCCGTGTTGAGAGTGGGCAACAGAGCAGACCGAGCCACCATTAACTGAGCCTCTTCCCGCTCTAGGGCAATCTGCGCCTGTTGGAGAGAAGGATTATTACGAATAGCCAACTCGATCGCCTGATTTAAAGTAATCGCCTGTTTGCGGTTGGTATTGACTTCCTGGGGTTTAGTGGGAAAAAGTAACGGATTCCCGGAGGAGTTGAGATCCAGGGGAGCCGGATCCTTCGGTAAAACATTGCCGGTCAGATTAGCAGAGGGAAAAACTGGCTGTTGTGAACTAGGGCTAAGGGGATTGGGCGTAGCAAAGGTTGGTAGTGAAGCCGGTGCGTCAGGCGTGGCGTTAGCCGGGGGCGTTTGAGGGGCCGTCTCCGGTGGCGTATCGGTCGTTTTTTCTGAGAGGGTCTCCGAGGGAGTGACAGATGGTGTATCGGAAGGCGTAGGGGAAACCCCCTCATTCGCGACAGTTACAGAAGCTCCAACCGTTGTACTGCTTGTTTGGGGGCTAGGCCGTTGAATCTCCTGCATCATACCGGCCTTTTTTCCCTGGGAAACCGCACTAGTCTGGGCCAGGGAGTTTAGACCCGTAGCATCGGAACGGGAGAAATACTGAGTATTCTCGGCGAGGGGAGCCGTAAAAGGAGAGGACGGGGTAGCCGATTGAGTCAAAGCGGGATCGGGTAACAACAAATTGTCTAAAGCCTGTCCCGGTTGAGCCGCCGATGGGGGCTGTTGTGACCAGGAAGCAGGAGAAACACTGGGGGTTGCCTGGGCAGTTTCATTGACCTGTTGGGGTATCACAAAAACCACACTGGTGCCTAGGGTCAACAATGCTCGCCAGGGGCGGTTCTGAAAAGCGCGTAACAGAGTCATAGAAGATCGGCGGGTTGGTTTCATGGGGTTTGGACTAAACAAGTCATCTGCGCTGAAGGCAAAAGCTTTGTAGGTTCTCGCTAAATAACTTACCGCATTGGCAAGAAAATTGAAAATTGTCTGGGCCGGTAGCCCCGATTCTTGCGAGGGGTTCAAAAAGTTTAACAAGAATTGTCAGTGGGTTGTCACGGAACACCGACACCGCGATCGCCGGGGTTTGACGGCTCCTCCAAAAAACTGGGGCAAGGGGCAACCTCCCAGGGTTTTGCTTCCTTTAACCTAAAACCTTGACCTAAAATCAGTTAAAAGGTTTCAATTATCCACCGCGTTCAACGGCTCGCCAGACCCAGTTCTATTTCCCTAGATTCCTAGCGGTCAAAATCATCAACGGTTAAGGTTTGGCGGATTAAGCGGGTTTAGCCGGTGATTTTATCCTAACGACAATAAAAATGACCTCTGCACGAATTTTAGTTTGGTTACGTCGGGATTTACGGCTCCAGGATCAGGAACCCCTCACAGAAGCGGCTCGGCAGGGTCAGATAGTTATTCCGTTCTATGGATGGGAAGAGACTCAATGGCGGCCCACACCCTGGGGATTTCCGAAAACCGGGGCATTCCGCACGCAATTTCTGCTGGAAACCCTGACGGATTTACGGCGATCGCTGAGACAGTTAGGCAGTGATTTAGTGATTCGTCGCGGCCCCATCGCCCAGAGCATTGCCCAAATCGTTCAAGACTGGCAAATTAACCAGGTTTACTACCAAGGGGAAGTCACCTGGGAAGAACAACAACAGGAAATAGCCCTGCTTGAAATTCTGCAAACCCTCGGTGTATCGTGCCAAAGATTTTGGGGACTGAGCCTCTATCATCCCGAAGATCTCCCCTTTCCGGTTCAGGAAACCCCCGAATTATTCACCCATTTTCGGCAAATTTTAGAAAAAAACGCCCTAAAACCTCGTTCTCCCCTGCCGGTTCTGTCGCAACTTCCCCCTTTACCGCCCCTCG
>JAYKIP010000306.1:0-2611 GCA_035286205.1 Merismopediaceae cyanobacterium | reverse complement strand
ATTGATTACGAAAAAGGCAATTTTTCCCAGGCATTGATGTTTTTGGGATGGGTGGCAAGTCGTCTTCAGTGGCGAGTGGTTGCCTGTGAGCATCAGCCGGATGGCTATGATATTCACCGCTTACAGTTTGTGGCTCCTAATCAACGGGCGATCGAAGCCGAATTGGCGGGTCTGCCGGTGGCTGATTCGGGTTCCGTCTTAGGGGATCTGATCAGTCTTAAACTTGGCTCCACCAATGACCAGGCGAACTGTGGCACGGTTCTGTGTTCCGGGACAATCGGCTGTATGCGGATGGAAGCCAAAGGCGGGGCGCAAAATTATCGGATTCAACAGGTTACGGCCCTAGAGGATCAAAAAACGGAACAACTCCTGGGTCGTCAACTCCAACGTTGGGGGCGAGATGTTCTCTATGAGGAAAGTATGGCCCTGGTTGAGGAGATCCTTACCTTAGGGAGTCAGGGCTAGGGGCAGGGTCGCTTTTGTCCAGCGTTTGATAGGCCCGGATCATGGCTTGGGTTCCCTGTTCTGGGCCCTGGTCTAACTGGGCCACCTGTTGAAACTTCGCTTCGGCCAGACTTAGGCCAGGGAGTGAGGTCGCCAAGGTTTCCTGGACAAGCCGTAAATCTTTCAAAATGTGTTTGACCATAAACCCAGGGGCTAAATCCTGTTGCACCATCTTGGGGGCGAGGTGGGATAGGGCCCAGGAACCGGCGGCTCCCGTTGAACAAACTTCAATCATTAACTGGGGATCAATGCCTTGTTGATGGGCCAAAGTGATTGCTTCACATAATCCCACCATGTTTAGGGCCGCTAAGACTTGATTGCAGAGTTTGACGGCTTGGCCACTGCCCCCCGGCCCACAGTAGTAGATCGCCTTACCCAGGGCCTCCAGATAGGGTTTAACCTGCTCAAAATCCCTTGGCTCACCTCCCACCATGATCGTTAAGGTTCCCTGTTTCGCGCCAATATCTCCCCCCGAAATGGGTGCGTCTAAAAAGCGGAGTTGGTGTTCTTTTAATTGAGCCGCGATCGCCTGGGCGGCCTGGGCACCAATGGTACTAAAATCCACAATTAAACTTTGGGGACGGGCAAAATGAACAACTCCCTGCGGCCCGAACAATACCGCTTCCACATCGGGTACATCCCCCAAACAGGTAAAAATAAAGGGACAATCGGCTACGGCTTCCGCTAAGGTGGGAACGACTTTGACCCCGGCTTGTTGGGCTAGGATAACCCCAGGGCGATCGGGAGTGCGATTCCAGGCGATGACGGGAAATCCCCGGTTAGCCAAGTTAACAGCCATTGGGGCCCCCATCACCCCTAAGCCGAGAAATGCAACAGGCAAACGGACGGTCATGGTTTAGTTGAATTTAGTTAACGAGCGTCTCTTTACTCTAATCCAGTAACGCCATTATAAAAAAAGGGGATCTAAACCTCAAGCCTAGACCCCCCTCAAAAATACCTATCTAGAGTTTGCTGAAAAAGGCTAAAATGCAGACAGGAAAATAATTCTGACAGGAGGAAATGCAGAGTAAGTGCAACAAAAAAGGGTAAAATAAGAAACGTAGAACCCCATACTATTGCCGATCGCTTATGGGTTAAATCTCACCTTGAACCTGACGAAGAAAAACTACGGGTTTCAAGTTAGACGAGGTTTATTCGTGTTTTTTATAGTTCTAGCCTTATTGGTTTATCTAAATTTGCCCCCATTCCCGACCCCCTAGGGTGAAAAAACTTCACTTTGCCCCTACACTAACAATCAGGTTATTTTTCCATTCCCAACCAACTCAGAAACGTGAACGCTCGACGATGGTTATCGTCCATTGGTAGCCTATTACTGCTGGGTAGTGGGTTACTCTTAGTGTTAGGGAATCCCTCCTCTCAAGACTATGAACGTTATGCGACGGACAGCCTATCTTTTTACTTGAAAGATGAAGTCTGCTCCCAAGCCGGGGTCAGTTTAGGCGGATTAGCCCAAAGCTACTGTAAAACCCTCGTGGACACCAGCAAACCCCAAATCCAAAACATTGTGTCCCATACCACCACCCGCCGTAACTACTTGCTCTTTAGCACCTACGCCACCAAATTATCGTTACCGGACCCAGTTCCCAGCTACGAATTTCAAACCATTGGCGTAATGCAACAATTTTATACCTACACCGCCGATCGCCTTTAAAATAGGACTGATTAACAGCCAAACGTTGCTAGAAATGCCAAGGAAGTGCCATGAACGATTTTTCCTCGACTGAAACCCACTCTCTCGCAACCGAAGAGCATCCCGACCACGCCATGCGGACCCCCCCCTGGGGAACCGTCACCGTCCTAGAAGAAGGGCCTCGCTATCGCATCAACCGCATTGTGGTCAAGCCCGGTCAACACATGAGTACGCAGATGCACTATCACCGCAGCGAACATTGGGTCGTTGTCTCCGGAACTGCCAAAGTGACTTGTGATGGTCAAGAGAAATTGTTGAAACAGAAGGAATCTACCTATGTACCAATGAATACCCCCCATCGTGTCGAAAATCCTGGGGTCATTGATTTGGTTTTAATTGAAGTTCAAAACGGCGAGTATCTGGGGGACGATGATATTGTGCGACTTGCCGAATAAA
>JAYKIP010000305.1:0-6245 GCA_035286205.1 Merismopediaceae cyanobacterium | reverse complement strand
TTTTACTCAGGATTCCCTCCCCACGCTTTATCAACAAACCCTCGCGGCCTATCAGCGTCAAGATTGGCCCTGGATTAATCAAACTTGGCAAAATTTACTGGAGGAATCGTCGGGGGTCTCCTTACTCTCCCTAGATGCTGAATTTCACCATCAACTATTAACCATCGGTTTAACTATTTTGGCTGAAGAGGATTTCCAAACCCGTTGGGAATTGGCGAAATGGTGGCCAAAATTAGGGGACAGTTGCCTACCGTTCCTATTAGCGGATCTGGAGAAGGTGGAGATTGCTCCCGGTCGGCTGTGGTTTGTGGTGAAGATGTTGGCGGCTTGGCCCCGGACGGAGGTGGTGATCGCCCTAGCCCATTTATTACAACAAACACCGGAGGAGGATATTCAGGCGATCGCGGTGCAAACCCTGAGTCACATGGGAACCCAGGCGATCGCGGTGTTAACAGAGCTTCTAACGTCAGAACTGACTCGTGGGGTAGCGATCCAGACCCTAGCCCAGATTCCCCATCCAGCCGTCATTGAACCGTTATTAACCGTTAGTCGGGATGATCCGGCTCCGGTTCGGGCGATCGCCGTGGCGGCCCTGGGTCAATTTCAGGAGGAACGGGTGGCCGAGGCTTTATCCCTAGCCCTTCAGGATGTCCAAGCAACGGTACGTCAGGAAGCGATTATGGGCTTGAGTTTACAAACGACCCTGACCCTAGAGGAGCGGCTACAACGATTGACCCCCAGTTTATACGACGTAAATCTTCCGGTCTGTCAACAAACGGCGATCGCCCTGGGTCGTTTATCTCTACCGGCCACCGCAGAGACCCTTTTTCAGGTTTTACAATCCCCGTTAACGCCCCTACCGTTACAAATCAGTGTGATTCAGGCTCTGGGCTGGTTAAACCTTCCTTCAGCTTTAAGACAATTAGAGAAAGCTTTAACCCTGCCGTTATCCCCGGAAGGACTATTAGAGATCGTGCGGGTACTGGGCCGGAGTGAACATCCCTCTGCCGTCCAGATTTTGTTGCAGTGGGGAGAATCTAACCCTCCCGCGCTCCAGGACAGCCGCCTACGTCAAACCCTGGCCTACAGTTTGGGTCAATGGCAAAATCCGATCGCCAAATCCTTTTTGCAGAACCTCGCCCAGGATGCCGATAAAACGGTACAGTTAAATGCGATCGCGGCCTTAAAAAAAATCGGTTAATCTTCGTTTATTTTGGCGGATTTTTTAGCATCATTGAGAATAAAGCGTTAAAAACAGTATGAGTCAAACCTTTCGTGAGTATTTAAAAAAAGTCGGTAGCGGTCAACATACCAAAAAGGATTTAACCCGACCCGAAGCGGCGATCGCCTCTCATTTAATGTTCCAGGGAGAAGCCACCCCGGCCCAAATCGGAGCCTTTTTGATTGCCCACCGCATTAAACGACCTACCGGCGCAGAATTAGCGGGCTTTTTAGATACCTACGATCAACTCGGCGCAAAAATAGCCCCCTTACCCGACTCACGACCCCAACCCGTCGTCTTTGGTGTTCCCTACGATGGCCGTACCCGTACCGCTCCCATTCTTCCGATTACTGCCCTGTTATTGGCAACGGCTGGCATCCCTGTGATTCTCCATGGGGCCGGGCAAATGCCCACCAAATACGGTTTATCTCTCCTGGCGATTTTTCAGGCGATCGCCCTAAATTTTCAGTCCCTTTCCCTCCCCGACTGTCATACTTTATTAGAACAAAATAACTTTACTTTTTATTACACACCGGAGCATTTTCCCCAGAGCCGCGCCCTCAATGAATACCGCGATCAAATTGGCAAACGTCCTCCCCTAGCGACCCTGGATATGATCTGGTCACCCTACGCCGGGCCGTCCCATCAAATCATTGGCTATGTCCACCCCCCCACAGAAACTATGATCCAAGAAGCGTTAGAGTCCAGAGGGCAACAGCATTTTACCCTGGTGAAAGGACTGGAAGGCAGTTGTGATTTACGACTTTCCCAAACCAATATTATTTCCCTCCCTGACCCCAGCGGCGCGAGGCATTACCTGAAACTCAACGCGAGAGACTATGGCTTTGCTGGCCCCGATATTCCCCTCACCGATGGGGACAATTATAAACAGGCATTACGGCAGTTACTTGCTGGACAACCCTCGATATTACAACCGGCCGCGGTCTGGAATGGTGGTTTTTATCTTTGGCACTGTGGGGCCTGTTCAACCCTAGAAGCCGGTTTACAGCAGGCCAAGGATTGGATGGAAGCCGGTCAACTTCAGTCCACCTATCAGGCCCTGGTCAATTTTTCCTCTCATCCCTCCCTAACTACGCCATGAACTCGATCTCAAATGATTCTCTCCCGGTCATCAACTGGCAAAAACTTGCCGACATTCCCGAACTGACCCCCTACTTTACCGAAGACGGCGATCGCTTTCGAGCAAGGATTCAATATCATCTGATTAACCTACAGCAAATTGATCCTCAGGAACTCGATAAATTAGCTCTCCTGCGAGTCCTAGAAGTGACTAACGGTTGTACTCAATGGGCTTTCCGACGACAAGACAAAAACTGTTTATCAGTGGAACAAACCCGCGAATGTATGAAGCAAGTCATGGGCTTTATTAAAAATAAAAAAATTCTTCTGGCCCAAAATCGCATCATTGAGTTTACCCCTGTCATTGAACAGTTAATTGATGAGGGACGGCAACTGTATCAAGACGCATTTAAAAATCAAGTGGCGGGAGCCGAACAAGAATATTATGCCTATTCCACCGCCCAATTTTTAATCTATGGTCGTCAACGTTTAGAACAGGCCCTAGTAGAGATTCGCCAGGAATTTGAAACTCTCTTTACCTCCTACTATCTGGAAAAAGGTCGTCGTTATATTGCCCCCTACCTAGAAGCTTTAGTGATTGATGAATGATCGGAACCCAACCGTTGTTGTCTTACATTGACAGTTGGATTCATCCTAGGAATGGCTGGCGATTCACCCTGTTACTTCCCAAAATTAGCCGGATCTTGATCACGACGATGATTAACCGGAATCGGAACCCCTTGGCGATCGCCGACTAAACTAGCCGTGACTTCCAGAGCTTCCCGGAGACGTTTAGCCGCATACAGGCTCATATCCCTCGGCACACAAACGCGATCGCGGAGATACCTCAAGGCCCCATCAGACCCCTGGGGCGGTGTACAGACTTCTCCCGTGATCAGATAGGTTAAAGCACAGCGTAGAGCCTCCTCAAAGAGAGCATCCTCGGCGGGATTGACCTTTATTAGATTATGACGATGCTTAAGCACCCGAAAGAGAGCCTCCTGACGAGATGTGGCCGGTTCCGGATAAGTCGCATCCGGTAAACCCAACCAAGGCCCCTGATCCACTTGCTTTTGATAAATTAACGTTTGTGGTTGCTGATTTGACCAACACCCTCCCATTTGCGGCGGTAAATCGTGAACATGGGTATGGAAATCACTCTGGGTTCCCCGATAGGTTGACCGACTCTCCAAAGCAGAAAACCAGGCGGCGAGACGAGGATTTTCCGGGCGTAGGGAATAGCCCTTGTAGTAATACAAACTTGCATTCATCCGTTCGACATAGGGCGTAAAAATCACATCCACTACGCCAAAATCTTCCAAGAAATAGGGGCCGGGGGTTTGACTCAGAGCCTCTTCAACCTGGGCCACCACTCCACAAAATTGGGACTTGGCCGCCTCCTCCTGTTGTGGCGATCGCAGGGGATAACAAAGCCAGTTACACCAGGCTCGAAATAATAACCGCTCTAACTGACGTAGGGGCAGTACCTTCGGATCGGTCAGACTCCAACCCAGGGGGCCAAAAACCTGCTCTAAAGCCCAGAGAATATCATCACTTTCCGTAATTAGTTGACCCTTTAATTCCAACGCCGGTAACATCCCCGATGGAACCTTGCGTTTGTACCATTTTTCCTTTTCCCCGTAGCAAAACATCGTCACTTTCTCGATGCGATAGGGAATTTGCTTTTCCTCTAACCAGAACCAAACCTTTTGACAGTAGGGACACCAGGCATGATGGTCACGGTACAACGTCACCTGCACCGCGTCTGCCGGTTGGCCAAAAAGCCGGAGAGTGGCCTGGGCATTGGTGGGGCCATTCTCATAGTCCAAAGACCAATCGGTTAAGGTTGCAAGTTCAGTCCAACGGAGGGGCAGAGCAGTCATAGGAAAACCGGAAAAATAAGGGTAAGCAAGGAAACCATTTAGGCATTCAGACGGAAAGAGAGACCACAACTACAATGGGTCGCCTGGGGATTACTAAAACGGAAACCGCCCCCCATTAAATCCTCCGCATAGTCCAACTTCACATCCGCCAGAAACGGAAAACTGGTTTCATCCACGAGGATCGTGATCCCCTGGCTCTCAAATTCGCGATCGCTGTCCGTCACTTCCCGAACTAAATCGAGGGTATAGTACCAGGTCGCACAGCCGCCGGGCTTAATCCCTAAACGAAAATAATGATGGGTTTGACCGCGACTCCGTTGTATGCGTTTAATTTCCTGGGCCGCTGTCGTGGTTAACTCAAGCATAGTTGGGCAATGAGAAGGGTGGGGATTCTTTTAATCTATAGTAAATCTATAGTAAATTTTTAGCTTTTAACTGCAAATAACGTTCCACTAACTGATGGCTCACCTGGGGCGCAGGGGCATCTAACACCAACACCCCTTTCTGTTTTAACTGGGCAAAGGCGGTGTGTCGTTGGTTCATTAAATCCAGGGCTACCGCTTGACGATAGGCTTGATGGACTCCCTGACTGGGGGTTTGGGCCATTTCATCCACCTTGGGATCGCGCAGGGCCACACAGAAGGGTAAATAGCGGGGCGTTAACCGGGCCATGGCCCCCAATAATTCAGCCGAGGCCGTTTGATCCACTAAATCCGTTAGTAAAACCACTAAAGCACGCCGGGTCTGCTGTTGGGTTAATTGGGTGACTGCTCCCACATAATCCGGTTCCAGGAGAACGGGTTGAATGGGCGTTAACCGTTCAATTAAATGGGCAAGGTGACTCTGCCCCCGGTCCGGCGGAATCCAGGTCAGAATGTCTCGATCAAAGACCCCAACTCCCACGCGATCGCCCCGATGCAGAGCCGTTAAAGCGAGGGATAAAGCGGTATTTAATCCCCAATCAAACCGTTGGAGACCCTGAACTTGGGCCTTCATCAAGCGTCCCCGGTCTAACAAAATCATGACCGTTTGTTCGCGGTCCGGTTCCAAAACCCGCATTAAGGGACGATGACGACGAGCCGAAGCTTTCCAGTCCAGGTAACGAATATCGTCGCCCGGTTGATAATCCCGCAGTTCCGCAAATTCCGTTCCTAATCCTAACCGTCGCGCCTGACGTAGGGTTCCTGAACTTTCGAGGGTTAATTGAATCGTCAGCGATCGCAGGGCCAAGAGATCGGGATAAACCGCCACCGATTGAGTTGCCGGTACCGACCAGCCATGCCAAGCTAATCCCCATAATCCTAATTGCCGTAGGTGTAAATTGCCCCAGGTGTAATCTCCCCGGTGAGAGGGTTGCACATGATAGGTCAAGGTGATTTCGGGTTGGGTTAATGCGGTTTGGAGTTGGGTCTGATCGGCGGTAAAGACCTGGGGAAAATCGTCCTTAATTAACACCTGGGTGGCACGGGAAGAGGTTTGTAGGGTTAACGTCACGGGATTTTCACGCCCAATGGAGAGGGGAGAAAGGGGCGATCGCTGAATCTTAACGCGATATTTTTTTTCCCGATAGCTATCCCAAATCGTTGCCAATATAAGAACCAGATCATAAACCCCCAAACTTCCTAGAGCCAGGGTTTGATGACGGGCGATCGCCAAGGCCCAGCTTAGGACTCCCCCTAAAATCAGTAGGCTATAAAATCGGAATGTGGGAATCATTCGTGCCAGATAATAGAGATTGAAAAAACATTATGGACGGTTTAAAATCCATTTTTCCACGGCGATCGCCACACCATCTCCCTCCGCATCGGCTGTGACCCAATCCGCCAGTTGTTTGACCTCATCGGGTGCATCCCCCATGGCAATACCGAAACCCGCATAGCGTAACAATTCCCGGTCATTGAAATTATCGCCGATCTCCAACACCTGCTGGGCTGATAATCCTAACAAGTCTTCCACTAAATATTGCGCCGCTAACCCCTTATTCGCCTGGGCATGGGTAATTTCCAAATAAATATCTGTAGATTGGGTAAAATGAATCTCCGTGTGGCCAAATCGCTCCC
>JAYKIP010000304.1:0-6985 GCA_035286205.1 Merismopediaceae cyanobacterium | reverse complement strand
ATTTTAACCGGTTCCCTAAATTTCCCCATTTTAGACGACTGGCAAGATTGATTAATCATTTAATGATTTTCAGTTTCTTCATAATGACTTTTGATGCGGTTTCTCAAAGGGCGATCGCCGGTAGTTGTACGATTACGAGTGTGGTAGCGATGAGTTTTGGTTCCTATGATGTTTTTAGCAATACTCCCAGGGAGGCGATCGGTAGTGTTACCTATCGTTGCACCGATGTAGGAAGTGGACTCATTACCGTTGATCTGAGTAAAGGCAACAGTAGCACTTATGCTATCCGCACCCTTCGCAGTGGCAATGAAGTCCTCAACTATAATCTTTATTTGGATGCTGGCCATAATACTATTTGGGGAGATGGAACCGAAGGCAGTAGTCGTTATGGGCCCCTCAATCCAGCGAATAATAGTGAAGTTTTGTTGTCTATTTATGGTCGCATTCCTCCTCGACAAACTAATACGAAAGTAGGAAATTATAGTGATATGATTACGATTACCATTAGCTTTTAGTTGGTAAAGGCATCTTTAACCCAAGAATCCTCCCCGGACAACCCAAAAAGTGTTTGACAGGCGATCGCCTATTGGGGAAAAGCCATTTTTAAACCTAAAGAATTGGTGACAACAATGACGGAACTACTAGCCATTAAAGCCGCCGCGATCGCCGGACTCAACAGCAAATGCCAATGGGGTAGAAGAATCCCCGCCGCGATGGGAATTGCCAGACAATTATAGCTAAGGGCCCAAAACAGATTTTGTCGAATTTTTCGCACCGTCGCCCGACTTAATTGGAAAGCCGTCAATAAATCACTTAATTCCCCCCGCATTAAGACCAAATCCGCCGTTTCCACTGCCACATCGGTGGCCCCCCGCAAAGAAATCCCTAAATCTGCCTGGGCCAAGGCCGGAGAATCATTGAGGCCATCTCCCACCATGGCCACCCGTCCCTCGGCTTGATATTTTTGAATTAACACCGCTTTATCGGTGGGGGATTGTTGGGCATAGTACTCGGTAATTCCCACTTGAGCCGCGATCGCCCTGACCACCATGGGTTGATCTCCCGATAATAAAACCACCCGCAAACCCTGGGCCTGTAATGCCTGGATTGTGGGTTGGGCATCGGAACGGAGAGGATCTTGCAAGGCGATCGCCCCTAACAGGTCTTGATCTTGGGCCAGATAAATCAGCGTTTTTTCTTGGTTCTCCAGCGTTTGGATCGCGTGGGTTTGATCCGGTGTGGGGATAATGCCGTGACGGGTTAACCAGGCCTGATTCCCTAACAAAATTTGATGAGATCCCACCTGAGCTTGAACACCGAGACCCGGCTCCGTATAAAAATTTTGAGCCGACAGCAAAGGTAAATCCTGGGCCGCCGTTAAAATTGCCTGGGCGAGGGGGTGATGGGTTCCCTGTTCTACCGTTGCCGCCAGTTGTAGCAATTCCGTTGCCGAAAGCGGCCCCCAGGTCAATGTATCGGTCAGTTGGGGTTGGCCCAGGGTTAAGGTTCCCGTTTTATCAAAGATAATCGTGCGGATTTTCCGTACCATTTCCAGCACGTCTCCCCCCTTAATTAAGAGACCCTGTTCCGCTCCTAGCCCGGTTCCCACCAAAATGGCCGTTGGCGTGGCTAACCCCAAAGCACAGGGACAAGCAACCACTAAAACCGCGATCGCCAATTTCAAACTCAGCAGAAGAGGTGTGGTATTGGAGTGAAGCATTCCATGAACGTGATCCTGCCCGGCGGTCAAGACCTGGGGAAATCCATGTGTCCCCCACAGAAACCAAAAGAGGAAGGTCAGCAAGGCGATCGCCATCACCCCATAGGCAAAATAACCAGAGACCTGATCCGCCAAAGTTTGGAGGGGGGCTTTACGGGTTTGGGCCGTTTCCACCGATTGCAGAATTTTCGCTAGGGTAGTATCTTCTCCGACCCGTTGAGTTTCTAAGGTTAAAACCCCCGATTGATTCACCGTTCCCGCCAATAGGCGATCGCCCACCTGCTTGGCAATGGGTAGGGACTCCCCTGTTAACAGAGCTTCTTCCACCGTACTCATCCCCTCAATCACCACCCCATCCACCGGAATTTTCTCCCCCGGCAAGACCCGTAACCATTCCCCCACCTGCACTTGCTCCACCGGAATTTCGACTCCCTGACTATCTCCCTGACCCACCAATCGCGCCAGGGGAGGTTGCAAAGTCGCTAGGGTTTCTAAGGCCCCGGCGGCCCGTCGTCTGGCTCTAGCTTCTAGGGTGCGTCCCAACAAAATAAACCCCAATAACATCACGGGTTCATCGAAAAAGCAATCCCATCCCAGCGCCGGAAAACCATAGGCAACACCACTGGCTAGATAGGCACTGACGGTTCCCAGGGCCACCAGGCTATTCATATTAGGGGTTCCGTAGCGTAGTCCCCGCCAACCATCCCGCAGAATTTCCCGACCGGGCAAGAGTAGGGCCAGGGTGGCTAAGATGCCATGGAAGGTTAAACTGCCCAATACCGGAAGATGCGGCCCCCCCAAATGCTCCAGGTGACCTAATCCCGACAGGAATAAGAGAACCGCCGCTACGATTAACGCTTGATCTTCTTTTTGTTGGGTGGCTTGCTGGTGTTGTTGACGTTCGGCCACTAGCCTCGGCGATCGCTGAGAAGGTCGGAGTTGAGCCGGAAAGCCCCGTTGACTCAAACCCTGGGCCAGGGCTTGGGGATCGAGTTCTCCCGCATACTGCACCACCGCGATCGCCGTTACCAGATTAACCTGGGCAGACTGAACCCCCGGTTGCTGTTTTAACTGACGTTCCACCGCACTCACACACCCGGCACATTTCATCCCTTGTACGTCCAGGGTCACCGTTGTTAAAGGGGAAGGTAAGGCTACCGTTGGAGACGGCAAAGAAAGTTGAACCATAACAGCAAGGAAGTTTGGATATTCGGTTTATTCTAAAATTTTCTCAGGACAGATGCGGAAACCTCTTCCCAAATTAAAACCCCTCGTTTTGCCAGGGTCTCTTTAATCCTTAAATCCTGACCCGTTCGGGAACTTTTTGGGCGGACTGAACATTTGCGGTTAAAATTCAACAAAGCTTGTTTCTCCTGTCGCATGGATTTTTGTCTTCCGTCTGTTCAGACCCAACTAACTCCGACTCCTCCTCCCCTTTCTTCCCCAGGGGTCGCCGTTCAGGTGCGTGGGGCGCGGTTAAAAGATATTAAACCCTTAGCGGATGTTTTGCTATACAGTTTTCATCCCGATCAAGGTTGGGCAAGTTGGTTATTACCCTTACTAAGGTTAGGGATTTGGGAAGATTTACGGTCTCGCCTTCGGGGAAATACACCTTACTATCAATGTTTGGTGGCGATCCGCTCGGCGGCGGCGAAGCCTCCCACCCCGGAACCGGAAGAGATCCTGGGAACGGTAGAAATCTCTGTGAAACCCTGGCTTCCCCGTCCCTCATCTACCGGTTACATTGCTAATCTGGCAGTGGTTAAAGCCCATCGTCGTCGAGGCATTGCCCGGCAGTTACTCTTGAAGTGTGAACAAGTGGCCTCCGCCTGGAATTGTCGTTCCCTCTCCCTGCACGTTTTAGAGAATAACTGGGGAGCCAAAACCCTTTACTTTAGCCTGGGGTATCAATGCCAAAAAACCGAAGGCAACCTGCGTCATCTGCTGTTTCAATCCCCCCGGCGTTTACACCTCGTCAAAAACCTGGTTCCGGAGGGAGCCGAAAACCCAACCTCGGATCATTAAATTTTGCTAACGAATGGGCCCTTCCCTTAAAATTGCCTTTACCCTGTAGGATAAGGGACGATCTTACCCATCTTAATTTGCACAGAAAATCGAGAACCCTATGTTTAAAGATTGGACGATTGACGACTGGATGAACCATATTCTTGTCCTGGCCACCCTGGGTGGTTTAGGGTATATCTGGTTTGGCCATTAAGACCGCCCTGCCACTGCCTTTTCCAGCACAAGGAAAGCCTATTATGTTGAATGTAAAAGTAGTTCTGGCTTCTGCCCTAGCCTCGGCCTTGGTGGGAAGTGTTATCGGCTTTGGGGCGGGTCAAATCGCTGTCCGACAGCATAGTAGTCAAGTTTTAACCTTCTACAGCGATCGCTACCTGAACCTGTATAACAACCAATATATCTGGGTTGGGGCGATCAGTGGCTTTCTGTTTGGCGTGGGCCAAAGTTGTGTCTTGCAACTCAAAGCCGAAGATGAGAAATTGCGGGGGCTGAAAAAGCCGCCCACCGTCTTGAGTCGTGACGATCATCCCCTTTAAGTTCTTGCCGTCCTTGGGTCATACAGACTCAGGTATTGTCAATAAATATTAATTTTTGTTGCGTTTTTTGCTGAATTTTAACAAACCTTCAATAAATATTAAGTTTTCAGGGGCTTCCCCCCATTTTCCCTAAATAATTAGATAATAAAAGTAGGGGAGAAAATTATTAAAACTCCTTTAAGTGGAAAACCCCAAAGATTCATTTCTAGCGTGGAGGTTGGTATGAATATTCAAAAATCGGTTCAAGATCTCGTTCAATACTTTACAGAAGCTTTTGCTCGCATTTTTGGCCCATCTACCGATGAATATCCTGAAGTGGGTGTTCAGCCGTTTGGTGGAGAACCCTATAGAGGGGCGCAAGAAGAGCGTTAAAACTGGCTGTAAACTTAATGGGGATCAATTACGAAGGATTTCCTATTAGGTATTAAACCCGAAAACCTTTGCGACGGTGGAGTAACAATTAGCTTCACCGTTTCGCCTGGGTAGGGGAGATAACCAAGGGTTTTTACCAGACCATTAAGGCCAGAAATAAACCGGTTAAACTGATCATAAAACTCAGATGGGGTAAATTACGCCAGAGGCTTCGCTGACTAACTTTCATCAATACGAAGATGCTTAAGGGCACAATGGAAAGGAGGGTTGATCCCTGTAGGAAAGTGGCGACTTCCATTGACCAGGTTAAATGGGGAATTGTTAGGGAAGATAGACCGAGGTGATGGGCTAATAGCGGAAAAATTTGCCCGGACTCGGTTATTAAACTGGGTACATAATAGGCAAAGTTAGCGGCTAAGGTCATGGGTAAATAGACGTAAGCCATGGTGACAAAATCAGGGAGTTGGGGATCTAGCCAGCGACTGAACCGATGGGTCAGGTAAATTCCTAGACCGGGCAAGCTTAAAAGGGCGATCGCCAAGGGAGTCGCCATGCCTAAATGTTGAGCATCCAGGGGGAAATTTCCCAAACCGAACCAAGACAGAAACCGTTGGGAATTGTGGAGAAGGATGCCGCCTAATAGCAACGCTAGGAGATAAACCTCTGCCATAGAGCCGTGATGATTTTCCAGTAAATCGGCCGCCGGAAACCGTAGGTTTAGCTGAACAGAACGATTGGGACAGGATTTCAGACAGCCCATACATAACACACAATTACGGTTATCGGTTAACTGAGCGGGCGGCGAATACAAAGGACAGCCTTCTCCGGCCTGACCTTCCTGGGGTAAAACATCGTCAAATAAGGCCGGACTGCCACAACTGCCTTTTTGACAGGCTTTAACGTCACATAGGGTGCCACAAAATTGTTCCGTTGCCCGTAATTCGACCATGGAAAGCTTGGCAAACATCCCATTCATGCCCCCAATGGGACACAGATAACGACACCATAATCGTCTTTCGTAGATCAAGCTAAAAAGCACGGCTCCGGCGGTAATGATTAATAATAACCAGGTCGAAAGCACGGCAGAATGGGGCAGATCCCAAAGTTTTTCCCACAAATAAATCACTAAAAATCCCCCAAAAACACACCAAGCTCCCCAACGATTGAGCCATTGATGGGGCCAAGGTCGCAAGGAACGGGGATAAATGATTAAAGAGAGTTTGCGTAACCATTCTCCCGTAATCATAAAGGGACAAACGGCACACCACAGACGACCCACGAAGGGAAATAGCAATAGATACAGGGGCCACCACCAGGCCCAAAAAACATTCAAGGTTAAACTTTGGCCGCGGAGAGGCGATCCCCAAAATCCCAACAGAATCACGGGAATAAAGAGGGCCATGTGCAATCCCCAAAAGGCCTGGGGCCACCAGGGACTTAATAGGGCCGGACGCAACCAGGGTACATAGGTTAACAGATCAACACGAAAACGATTTTTTTTCGATTGGACTGACCACAGGGCTTGTTCTGAAATACTGGTTTCCGTCGGCGGTGTCATTAACACGGCGCGAATTAAAATGATTTCGAGTTCCACCAGATTCCGAGGGTAGTCGTAGCTCAGTAACCGCCGGAGGGCTACCTGACTCAAGGATAAGAGGGGACGATTATGTTTCTGACAGATTCGTTTTAAAAAATAATTGGCAAAACTGGCAATATCTTCACGGCGTTGAACCAGGGAAAAAAGTTTAATGGGGTGAACGTCTAGGTTCGGGGTGGGAAAGGGATGGGGACTGGCCAGAATAAAACGAATTTGATGACCATGACTGATTTTATTTTGGATAATCTTGAGCAGGCGATCGCGGTCTGGAGAAGTTAATAGGTGAACATTATCAATGAGTAGGGTTCCTTGCTGTAGGCTGTCAATGGCCCCTGGAGTGGTAGCCGTTCCGAGAAGTTCATCCAGAATAGGACGCTGTTCTTCATCCCTGGGCAGTTGACTACAATCTACTTCCACAAACACCGTATTTTTGAGACAGGATTGGGAATGGATAAAGCCTGCCATGAAGGTTTTACCACTGCCCGGCGGAGCCTGAAAAATGATCGGTTTGAGATCGGCGATCGCCTTCAGTACATTTTTGCTTAAATTACCGGCGGCTTTGCTACAACAGGGCGGAATTTCCTGCTTTTCTAAATGAATAATGGGGGGCGTTTTAAAAATTAAAGGATAGCGAAGATTCGACAGGGATAATTCCGAGGCTAGGCCCTGCTTGGCTTCCGTTTCCGGTTGAATTAAATCTTGGGTCATAGTCGTAACCTCGAAAAGCGTAAGGATCGG
>JAYKIP010000303.1:0-2845 GCA_035286205.1 Merismopediaceae cyanobacterium | reverse complement strand
GTGGTTTCGTGAATGTGGGGAGATTCGGCGAGGGGGAGGGCAATATCTTGAAGGGTTAACCAATCCCATTCACTGCGCTCGATTTTTTGGAGGAGGTTAATGCGAAGTAAGCCCCGGTAACGGCCATCAGAGGCGACATAATAGGGCACGTTGAAGTTATCGGCCTGCATTAAATAGTTTTCAGTAAAGGTGCGGAGGGTTAAGTCTCCTTTGACTACGCGGAAGTCACGGGTCATCACATCTTGGGCTTGTAAGCGTTTTAACCCGGACTGTAGGCGAGCGATACGTCCATAGGCACTGGCATTACGCCAAACAAACCAACCGATGAGGGATAACCACAACCCGCCCCAGTTACCCAGGGCTAACCAAAGGGTTAAACCGAGGCTGATACCGATGAGACCCAGCAGTAGTCCACTCCGGGCGGCCCATTGAATGCCGACTAGGCGATCGCCGCTTAGTTTCCACAGGAGGGCTTTTAAGGCTTGGCCACCATCGAGGGGAAGCCCAGGGATGAGGTTAAAAAGTCCGAGAAAAAGGTTGAGATCACTGAGGTTGCGGGCCAGATAATTCCAGACGGGGGCATCGAGGGTAAAGAAACGTAGGATTTCAAAGCCCCCAAAAAGACCAAAGCTGACGAGGGGGCCGGCGATCGCGATGAAAAAGGCTCCAAGGGGCGTTTTCGATTCCCGTTCAATGGAAGCCACGCCACCAAAGAGGAAGAGGGTAATGGAATTGACTTTGATGCCCTGGGACTGGGCGACCAAACTATGCCCTAATTCGTGGAGTAGGACGGAGGCAAAGAGGAGAATCGCCATCCAAAAGCCGAGTAGCCATCCCACCCAGGCTTGTTGATGAAACAGAATCGTTTGGTTAATTTCCTGGGCATTGGCCAATGTGATTAAAGCGGCAATGACAAACCAGGAGGAATCAAGATAGAAAGGAATGCCGAGAAAGGAACCGATCTGCCATTGTCCACGCATGAGAGTGACCACCTACGACAGTTGAAACAGAAAGGTCATTAAATCTCCTTTCCCTAAAGCAAGGCGATCGCCGGACCGTAACCGATGACGATTGCCTTTAGGTAAGGGACTGTGATTGATATAGGTACCATTGGCACTACCCACATCTTCCAGATAATAGGCATCCCCTTCGACGCGAATATCGGCATGGATCCGGGAGACAATATCGGAATGGGGAAAGCCCGACACATCGAGGTCAGGGGGAATATTTTCGTTGGGTTTGCCAATATGGATAACGGTTAATCCCTGGGGAAAATCGAGGCGAATGTTCGTGCCGACGTGGAGGAGCGAGGGAATTTGGGTTTGCAGTTGGGTTGCGTGGGGGACAACGGGAGGAGTGGCGGCCGGCATAGCACTCTCGTCAGGGGATTTGGCTTCTTCCTGTCCCATTGTTTCTAAAGGATTCGCAACGGTGCTAATGGTATTGCCACAGTTCCCGCAGAAAGTTGCATCGGTTTGGACGGGAGCATTGCAATGAGGACAGGGCATTAATTGGGGAAGGGCCGTAAAACAGGCTTCACACTGGGTTGCACCATCGGGATTGTTGTGATTACAGTTGGGACAAACTAACATGATGGGGTTAATTTTTGACGTAAGTTCAAGGAATAGAAGTTAACAAGACCGAGAGCAGGAACCAAGGATTAACTAGGTAGCAAAAAGTTGTCCCTAGCTCTTTTCATCGGGAATCATTCCCAATTTATAGCGATGGGTCTTACTCCATAAAATTTTCTCCACTGGCGGCATCCAGTAACCAATACAGGTTGCCCTGGGGTTGGATAAAGCGGGCCGGATACGCTAAAGGATCGGCAGAGGGGGCAAAAATCTGGTGGAGGGCGTTTTGTTTACTGGCTCCTGCCACAAGAAAGATAACGTTCCGGGCTTGATTAATCAGGGGAATGGTAAAGGTGAGGCGGGGTTGTCCGTCTTTGTTGCCTACGGTAATTAGGCGATCGCAGACCTGGAGGGCCGGGGTATGGGGAAAAAGGGAGGCGGTATGGGCATCATCCCCTAAACCCAGAAGGATCACGTCAAAATGGGGAAATTCACCGGCGGCCAGATGAAAGAAACGGGCTAATTCATTTTCATAATTTTCGGCATCCCGTTGAGGATCATTGGCCAGGGTTGGCATGGGATGAAGATTGGTGGGAGGAATTTCGATGTGGTCTAGCCACGCATGACGGGCCATTCTCTGATTGCTGTCGGGGTGTTCCCTGGGAACGTAGCGTTCGTCTCCCCAAAAAATATGGAGTTGAGACCAGGGTAGGGCTTGTTGGGCCAGGGCTTCGTAGAGCGGTTTGGGAGTATTCCCCCCGGATAAGACGAGGGTGGCTTGTCCCCGTTCGGTGATGGCTCTTTCTATTTTTTCCATTACCAGGGTCAGCGATCGCCCGATTAATGCAGTGGCATCCTGTAAAATTTCCACCTGAGGTTTCATACTGCTCAAACTCCTAACGTTGACGGAACCACGGCCATTGCCCAGGGAAAAGTCCTGGCTTTTTCCTCATTATCAAAAAAACTGGGTTTAAGACCTCCCCCTTCAGGGGGACTTTAGATTACTATTGTAGATGGTCACTGACCCACCCGCGACGATGGAGACATAAAGCCTAACACCAAATATTGCAAAACTTGCAACGGCGCAGAAAAATCGGTAGACCGGGAAAAGAGGATAGGGCAATAGGCAGTCCACCCCTTGAATCAACCAACAACAGTCTTTCTGTTGAAAAGCGACACTTAAGAACCGCAGGGCTTGCGGGGATAGTCTGTGGAGCGAGCGTAAGACCATAAAACTCCTTGAGGGTAGAGGCAGTTGCTAAGAAGCAGAAACC
>JAYKIP010000302.1:0-4708 GCA_035286205.1 Merismopediaceae cyanobacterium | reverse complement strand
ATTAAACACCCCGTTCGATCGCCACCGAAGCCTGTTGAAATTCTTTTTGTAAGCGTTGTTTGAGTTTTTCGGGAACCGGCCGACTGCCGTAGGACGTATAATAACCCGCCAGCGCATTTAACGCGGTTTGCATGGTGGTAAAGGAGCGTAAGGTGCCGGACTTAGTTTCACGACGATAGCGGGAAATATAGTCATTAATTTGCTCCTTGGCTAAGGTCTGGACTTCCTTGCGGTTCGGGGCATCATTGGGCAAATCCAGAGCCGTTGTCAGGGTTTCAATGACTTTTAACGTATCCTGACTATAATTCCCCGTTAACCCGGTATTACTTCCACAGCCGACCAGGGCGATCGCCACGACCAAAACTAAGGCCATCAGGCGAGATAAAAAATTTTTCCAAAACATCATGATTAAAATTCCTCTGGATAGAGTCCCAACTTCTCCTATCCTATCCCCATCGGGGATTTCAGGAAACCTACAAACCGCTCAACCGCCCCTGTTAAGATGGAGAAGTCTGCGGAAACCTATCGCACCGCGTACCCACCTTATCTATACCTATGGTCTGGCCCTTTAAACCGAAATCCACTAAACAAATTGCACGTATCGAAATCAACGGGGCGATCGCGGGAGGAACTCGCAAAACTGTCCTAGAAGCCATTGAAACCGTCAAAGAGAAAAAATTTCCGGCCCTCTTACTGCGGATTGATTCCCCAGGGGGAACCGTTGGTGATTCCCAGGAAATTTATTATGCCCTGAAAAAACTGGGAGAAACTGTCAAAATTGTGGCCAGTTTTGGCAATATTTCTGCGTCCGGTGGGGTGTATATCGGCATGGGAGCGCAACACATCATGGCTAATCCCGGTACCATTACCGGCAGTATTGGCGTGATTCTACGGGGTAACAACCTAGAACGTTTATTAGATAAAATTGGCATTTCTTTTAAGGTCATTAAGTCTGGCCCCTATAAAGATATTTTATCCTTTGATCGAGAATTATTACCCGAAGAACAACAGATTTTGCAGACCCTCATTGATGATAGTTATCAGCAATTTATTGAAATTGTTGCGGAGTCCCGGCAATTACCGATAGAAACCGTCAAAAGTTTTGCGGATGGTCGTATTTTTACCGGCAAACAGGCTTTAGAATTAGGAGTCGTTGACCGTTTAGGGACAGAAGAGGAAGCTCAACGTTGGGTCGCTGAACTGGCAGGCTTAGATCCGGACAAGACTGAATGTAAAACCATCGAAGAACCCAAGCCCTGGCTGAAAAAACTGGTGAATAATCAAATGACCCCCACGACTTCGTTCCCTGGGGCAAGCAATTCTTCTGTGAATCAGGCTCTAACTTGGCTAGAATTTGAGCTAACCACCCAGGGACAACCCCTCTGGCTTTATCGTCCCTAGTTCCTTTAGACTCTGTTGATCCCCTGAAATCCCCCCAGGATTGCCGTTGCCCGATGATGCTAAGATGATCCCAACCGGCAAGAGTCCTAACCCGATGAACGTCTTTCTCGGTAATGACTCTGCTCATCTCTTTGCTCCTTTCTTCCCTCAAAACAATGTCAGATATTCCATTCACGTTGGATCAACTGCGTATTCTCAAGGCGATCGCCACTGAGGGAAGTTTTAAGCGGGCGGCGGATACCCTCTACGTCTCCCAACCGGCGGTGAGTTTACAGGTTCAAAACTTAGAAAAACAACTGAATGTTCCCCTTTTTGACCGGGGCGGACGCAAGGCCCAATTAACGGAAGCGGGCTATCTTTTACTCAGTTACGGCGAAAAAATTATTACCCTCTGTCAAGAAACTTGTCGGGCGATCGAGGATCTGCAAAATCTTCAGGGGGGGACATTAATTGTGGGCGCATCCCAAACCACTGGGACGTATTTATTACCTAGAATGATTGGTCTATTTCGCCAAAAATATCCCGATGTTTCTGTGCAATTACAAGTCCATTCGACCCGGCGCACGTCCTGGGGAGTTGCGAATGGTCAAGTAGATTTAGCGATTATTGGGGGAGAAGTGCCTTCCGATTTACAGGAAACCCTCCAGGTGATTCCCTATGCTGAAGATGAATTGGTTTTAGTGTTACCGGTTTCCCACCCCTTTGCCAAAATTGACACGATTCAAAAGGAGGATCTTTATAAATTAAAGTTTATTACCCTGGATTCCCAATCTACGATTCGTAAGGTGATTGATAAGGTCTTAACTCAAGGGGGAATTGATACTAAACGGTTGCGGGTTGAGATGGAATTAAATTCGATTGAAGCGATTAAGAATGCGGTACAAGCGGGGATTGGTGTGGCGTTTGTTTCCACGACGGCCATTGAAAAGGAATTAGAAATGAAGGTGTTACATTTAGCCCATATTCGTGAGGTGAAAGTTCGTCGGACTTTATTCGTTATTCTTAACCCAAACCGTTATCGTTCTAAGGCGGCAGAAGCATTTATTAAGGAAATTTTACCGCCTTTTTCCACTTATCCCGAAGCCCTAGAAACCGATAATTTCTCGGTCAGGGATTATCAGCCGTTAAAGGTTGAGACGGATTTTTAAGTTTCCTGGCTGGGTTTAATCTGACCTAGAATTTTAAAGGGCTAATTCCACCCAAACGGGGGCATGGTCACTGGGTTTTTCCCAGGTGCGGGGTTCCCGGTCAATGGCGCACTGAAGGGCTTTTTCGTAGAGTTGAGGGGTGAGATAAAGGTGATCGATCCGCCAACCGCGATCGCGTTGAAAGGCCCCGGTACGATAATCCCACCAACTAAAGTGGCCGGTTTCTGGGTGAAATTTCCGGAAAATGTCCTGTAATCCCAGGTCTAACACAGCTTGTAAATGTTCTCGTTCTGGAGGGGAAGCCATAATATGGGTTTGTTTTCCCTTGGGGTCATAAATATCGCGGTCTTCTAGGGCAATATTAAAATCGCCACAGACGCATAGTTCCGTCTGGGTTCTCAGTTGGGTTAAATAGGATTTCAGTAAGGTTAACCAAGCCAATTTATAGGCATATTTATCGCTCCCGACTGCGGAGCCATTGGGAACATAAAGATTGACAATGCGAATCCCGTTAGTCACCCCGGTAATGACCCGTTTCTGTTCATCAAAATCCTGGGTTAAGTCCGTCCCTAGGATGGGGGTAAATCCCTGGGTCACGTCGGTTAGAGGTTCTTTGCTCAAAATGGCGACACCGTTATAGGACTTTTGCCCGGAAATGGTCAGGTGATAGCCCAAGGCTTCAAAGGGTTGTCTCGGAAAATCGGCATCTATGACTTTGGTTTCCTGGAGACACAGAACATCAACGGGATGATCGGTTAACCAATCGAGGAGGTGTTGTTGCCGCGATCGCACTGAGTTAACATTCCAGGTAGCAATTTTCATGGAAATTCAAGAAAGAGATAAGTTATTAGAGATTAATTGACGAAACCACGTCCATTTTGACAGCGATCGCCCTATTCGCTCTTAAACATTGAGTTGGCGATCGCCACTAATCCTGCCATTCTTTGGGATGAATCAACGGGTGAACTGACGTTGCCGCCCTTTGGAGGAGTTATCCTTCTATCTTAAAATTCTAGGGTGATCGCCCTTCTTAAATTACCGTTTTAACGAAAAACTGGTTTAATTTTGCAAGAGGTTGATTATTTTTGCTGACAACTATTTTGGGGATTAGCTTTTGCCATCACTTGATAAATTTCTTTGGTTAGCTGACCTGCGTGATCATTGCTATCAGCAACAGAACTATTCACTAAGGTCGTAACTATCATTTTTTGACAGGGAAGATAGAAATAAACCGCCCGATAACCGAGGGTTTCCCCCTCATAAAACCAATAACGTCCAAGACCTGAATCATAACCCTGCACAACCCCCAGACCAAATCCTCGATTATCCTCGGCGGTTGTTTCTGCGATCGCCTTACCCGTTTTGATAGAAGCAATTTGTTGTAATTTTGCTTTCTGTTTAGCATCAAGTAATTCATTTTCTACGAATAAAAGCCTGATCCATTTAACCAAGTCTTCACTGTTGGCAACGATCGCCCCTGCGGCCCCCGCCCAGGAAAGATTATTGGTCGTCACATCCTGACCAGTTAATTCTGGACTGTCATAATTGTTATAGTTATAACCGTGAACTAATCGTTGTTTAACTGCTTCGGGATAATCAGGTACAGGATAAAAAGTATTGTGGAGAGAATGGGATTTAAAAATATAATTTTCCAATAAAGTTTTCAATGGTTGCTGATATTGTTTCTCTAAAATCATGCCACTTAAAATATAGGCTGTATTACTGTAGAAATAGCCCGATTTTAAGGGGGGAGCAGGATCAATATTTTGTGGATAAACCGTACTAATTAACTCTGATTCAGGCCAAAAACGTGTTAAATCTTGTGCCATTAAATAATTTACGGTCGCCGTATCACTATAGTTCGGTAGCCCCGAAGTCATATTCAACAAACGAGTGAGGGAGATTCCCGACCATTTTTTATATTCAGGCAAATATTCAGTAAAATCAGTTTCTAGATCAACTTTCCCCGCTTTTTGGGCTTGTAAGGCTAAGGCGGCGGTGAAGGATTTGGTAATACTGCCCAGATTAAAAAGCGTTTGGGAATTGATCGGCTCCCCCTTTGCATCACGACTCGTTTGACCGACAACATAGGTGCGGACTGGCTGATCCCCAATTTGAATGGAACTTTGGATTGCTGAAAAATATTCGCGATCGCGGTA
>JAYKIP010000301.1:0-3593 GCA_035286205.1 Merismopediaceae cyanobacterium | reverse complement strand
CAACAATCTCGCTTACAAGCCAATTTGGATCGCTTTACCGTAACCGAACCGGCTCCGGAACTCATCGAAGGGGATGACCGCATTAATCCCGGCGTTTACTAAATCCATTTTACGGTTAAACCTCGTCTATTTTGGGAACTGTAGTTTTTTGAAATACGTTTCTGGGACAAGTCCCCCTTTTTAAGGGGGATTTAGGGGGATCGCCTTGAAAGAGATAAAAACTATGTGTTTCAAGTTAAACGAGGTTTATCAGCATTTTTTGAGGAGGAACTATTTTCGTTCCTTCTTTTTTCTATTTGGGTGAAAATCTCAATCTCTGATGGTTTCTCATACCAAATCTGCTTCTCAACTCCCTGAAGACTGGGTAGGGGTTTGGTTTCCAAATCCAGAGAGTATAGGACTTTTCCGAAACCAGAAAAGATACCTAGAGAAGATGAAAATTTAAAATGTGCCAGGGCCTTGTTCCTCCTCCGTCTGAGCAGACTTTTTAGCCGTTAAAGATTTAACCACAATATACAAAATCGGCACAATAAATAAACTTAAAAACGTGGCAATCAGCATCCCGCCAAACACTGCCGTTCCCAACGATTGACGACTACCCGCCCCGGCTCCAGTGGCAATCATTAACGGAAAAATCCCTAATAACGTAGAGAACGCGGTCATTAAAATGGGGCGTAGGCGTTCCTGAGCCGATTCGATCGCCGCTTTAACAATGGGTAACCCTTGAGCCTGTAACTGATTAGCAAATTCCACAATCAGAATCGAATTTTTACTGGCTAAACCAATCAACATCACCAAGCCAATCTGACAATAAATATCATTAGGAAATCCCCGCAGAAGTTGAGCCGCTAACGCTCCTAAAATTGCCAGGGGAACCGCCAACATAATAATCAATGGATCAATATAGTTTTCGTACTGAGCCGCTAACACCAAAAAGACAAACAATAAGCCCAACGAGAAGATAATCGGAGCCAGTCCCCCGGATTGAATTTCCTCTAAAGAAGTTCCTGACCATTCATAACTAAAACCCTGGGGTAACACCGTCTGACTGAGTTGAGCCATGGTGGCCATCGCTTGTCCCGAACTCACTCCCATCGCCGCCGAACCAGTAATACTAATCGCCCGAAATAAATTGTAATGATTAATCGTTTGGGCACTCACCGTTGGCGTAATGGTGACTAAATTATTCAGGGGAATCATCTGATTGCTATCAGAACGGACATAGAGTTGGTTAATATCTTCGGGATGATCGCGGAATTTTTGATCCGCCTGAAGATAGACCCGATAGGTACGCTCTTGAAAGGCAAAATCATTCACATAGCTGGAACCCATGGCCGTTTCCAATGTTTTAAAAATGTCATTGACGGAAACCCCTAGGGCTTTGGCTTTATTGCGATTCACTTCAATCAGTAATTGGGGGGTATTCGCCTGAAAGGTGCTAAAAACGCGTTGTAAATTAGGGTTTTGATTTGCGGCTCCTAATAGTTGACCCATGGCTTGTACGAGGGAATCTAAATCATTTTGACTGCGACGGTCTTGGAGTTGGTAATTAAAGCCGCCAAAGTTACCTAAACCCCGAATGGGTGGGGGATTAATGGGGAAAATACTGGCTTCTGGAATTTGAGCTAATTGGGGAAACAGTTGACCGATAACCGCTTGTACCGATTGATTAGAGGCTTCCCGAAGTTTCCAGGGTTTTAGGGTGGTAAAAATAATCCCCTGGTTGCTACTACTGCCCCCAAAACTAAAACCTCCAACGGCAAAAGTTCCCAACACTTCCGGCATTTTGAGAATTTTTTCTTCCACTTTTTCCATCACTTTGCTGGTGTATTGTAGGGAAACTCCCTGGGGAGCTTGAATGAGCGTAATAAAAAAGCCCTGGTCTTCTTCCGGTAAAAAGGCAGTCGGGACAAAGGAATAAAGCCAGCCCGTTAGGACTAATAACCCGATAAAAACACCAATCACCAGATATTTGGCTTTGACCAAATGCAACAGAAAACGCCGGTAGCGATCGCGGACAAAATCTAAGCCGGTATTAAAGCTATGAAAAAACCAGGCAATCCAGGCGGGAGGATGTTGGCCCGGACGGAGCATCAAAGCACAAAGGGAAGGGGTTAAGGTCAGAGCCAAAAAGGTAGAAATGGCAATAGAAAAAGCAATGGTTAAGGCAAATTGTTGATAGAGTGCGCCCGTTGCCCCAGGGAAAAAAGCCACCGGAATAAACACCGCCATTAAAACGAGAGAAGTGGCGATTACTGCACTGGTTAACTCCCGCATGGATTCTGTGGCCGCTGTTTGGGGCGATAACCGTTTCTCTTGAATAAAGCGACTAATTTGTTCCACTACAATAATGGCATCATCCACGACCATCCCAGTCGCTAAGGTTAACCCAAATAAGGTCAAACTATTAATGGAAAAATTAAAGACTTTCACAAAGGCAAAAGTTCCCACCAAAGCTAAGGGAATGGTTAACGCCGGAATTAAAGTTGTGCGCCAATCCTGAAGAAAGACTAAAATCACTAAGGTCACTAAAATAACGGCTTCGATTAAAGTTTTGACCACTTCTGAGAGGGATTCCTTAATAAAAGCAGTGGCATCCAACGCAATTTGATAATCTACCCCTTCCGGAAAATCCTTTTTTAATTTGGTCAATTCCTGTTTGACTAAACGACCTACTTCCAACGCATTACTATCCGTTAATTGATAAATCCCTAAACCAACGGCTTCTTGACCGCGATACCGTAAAAAAGTGCTGTAGCTTTCTGCTCCTAATTCCACCCGACCGACATCTTTAAAGCGAATAATCAGGCCATTGTCTGCCGCTTTAAGAATTAAATTTTCAAAATCTTCAACTTTGGTTAATTGACTACTGGCCCGCAAATCTAAGTGAAATTCTTGACCAGAGGGGGCGGGTTCTGTGCCAATTTGTCCGGCTCCGACCTGTAAATTTTGTTCCCGTAGAGCTTGCACCACATCACTCACGGTTAAGCCTTGACTCGCTAAACGAATGGGGTCTAACCAGAGCCGCATAGCATAACGTCTTTCCCCAAAAATTCTGACTCCTCCTACTCCTGGCAAGCGTTTAATTGGGTCAACTAAAAAGCGATCGGCGTAGTTGCTGAGAAAAATATTGTCATAGCGGCCATCGGGACTAAATAGCCCAATTCCTAATAGTAAGCTGGTTGATTGTTTACTGACATTAACCCCCGTTTGTTTTACAGAATCCGGTAATTGGGCTTCTGCCTGGGTCACACGATTCTGCACATCTACCGCCGCAATATCTTTATCCCGCGATCGCTCAAAGGTGGCAACAATATTACTGGTTCCATCATTACTACTACTAGAACTCAGATATTTAAGACCTTGCACTCCGTTAATTTGTCGTTCTAACACATCGGTTACGGCTTTTTCCACCACCTCGGCACTGGCTCCACTATAGTTGGCGGTCACCTGGATTTCAGTGGGGGCAATCTCCGGAAATTGGGCGATCGGTAGGTTGACTAAGCAAATCAGCCCGACTAGCAGGATGAAAATGGCGCAGACCGTCGAGAAAACCGGTCGTTTGATGAAAAAGTTAACAAACATGAACGATG
>JAYKIP010000300.1:0-4471 GCA_035286205.1 Merismopediaceae cyanobacterium | reverse complement strand
TTATCCGGGATTTTCCGCGATACCTTTGTCAATATTTTGGAATTATTAGATGATCTTTTTCAACGGGCCGCCCAGATTGATGAACCGATCGAACAAAACTTTATTCGTAAACACGCGATCGCCTTACAAGAGCAGGGGATTGAAAACGCCACAGCCCGATTATTTTCTAATCCGGCGGGAGATTTTGGTTCTTTAGTCAATGATCAAGTGGTGGATGGCAACTGGGAAAATAATACCGAATTAGCCAATACCTGGCAGAAACGCAATCAGTATAGTTATGGTCGCAACGATAAGGGCCAAGCCCGTCCCGAAGTCCTGCAACAACTCTTAAAAACCAGCGATCGCATTGTGCAACAAATTGACTCAGTGGAGTATGGTTTAACGGATATTCAAGAATATTATGGCAACACGGGAGGGTTAAAATTAGCGGCGGAAAAACAACAGGGAAAACGAGTAACCGCTAACTTCATCGAAAGTTTTTCTAAGGATACCACCCCGCGCAAATTAGAAGAGGTCTTGCGGTTGGAATATCGCAGTAAATTATTAAATCCCAAATGGGCCGAGGCGATGGTTGCCCAGGGTTCCGGGGGAGCCTACGAAGTTTCTCAACGGTTAACCGCCTTAATTGGCTGGAGTGGTACGGTGAATTTTACCGATAATTGGGTTTACGACCAGGCGGCAGAAACCTATGCCTTAGATCCTGAAATGGCGAAAAAATTACAACAGGCCAATCCTGAAGCGTTTCGTAATATTGTCGGGCGAATGTTGGAAGCCCATGGTCGGGGTTTTTGGCAAGCCGATGAAGAAAAATTGGAAAAATTACGCCAACTTTATAACTTAACCGAGGAGGAATTAGAGGGAGTAACTTGACCCTTATCTCCGTAAAAAATTCCCTAAGGATGTGACCCAGGGGAATTAATCTACAGTGCTCCTTGATCCCCTAAATCCCCCTTAAAAAAGGGGACTTGTCCCTGGAACGTATCTCAAAAAACAGCAGTTCCGATTTCTTCCCCAAAGTTGGGGGCCGGGGGGCAAAAATTCTAATTTAGACCTAAGCAAAGGCCGCGACCGGAATTTTTAATTGGGGATAAAGAGGGAAACGACTACACAGTTGGGTCACTCGTTGTAAACAATCTCCCTTCATTGCTTCATCATTGGGATTTAACAGGCGATCGCTGATAATATCGGCAATTTCTTGGAAGTCGGATTCCTGTAAACCGCGTGTGGTCATAGCTGGCGATCCTAACCGTAAACCACTGGTGACAAAGGGGGATTCCGGATCAAAGGGAACCGTATTTTTATTCGCCGTAATATGAATTTGACCCAATAATTGATCGGCGATTTTGCCCGTCATCCCAATGGAACGCAGATCCACCAACATTAAATGGTTATCCGTCCCGCCGGAAACAATATCAAAACCCCGTTGAATTAATTGGGCGGCCATCGCCTGGGCATTAGCAATGACCTGGGCTGAATAGGTCTTAAACTCCGGTTTTAGGGCTTCCCCAAAGGCCACTGCCTTCGCCGCAATCACGTGTTCGAGGGGGCCGCCCTGGGTACCGGGAAACACCGCCTTATCTAACTTTTTACCCAATTCCCCATCATTAGTCATAATTAACCCGCCCCTCGGCCCGCGTAGGGTTTTATGGGTCGTGGTGGTCACCACATGACAATGGGGTAAGGGACTGGGATGATGGCCCGTAGCCACTAACCCGGCAATATGGGCAATATCGGCTAATAAGTAAGCTCCCACTTCATCGGCGATCGCCCGGAACTTATCAAAATGAATGGTACGCGGATAGGCCGAATAACCACAGATCAACAGTTTAGGACGTACCTGAAGAGCTAATTCCCGGATCTGCTCATAATCTAACTGTTGGGTTTCCGGGCTGACTCCGTAATGATGCACCTTGAACCATTTCCCCGACACATTGACCGGCGAACCATGGGTTAAATGCCCCCCATGGGACAAATCCATGCCCATGATCGTGTCCCCCGGTTGCAACAGCGTTAAAAACACCGCAAAATTGGCCTGCGCTCCCGAATGGGGTTGAACATTGGCATGGGCCGCGCCAAACAACTTTTTCACCCGGTCAATCGCTAACTGCTCCGCCTCATCTACAAACTCACAGCCGCCATAGTAACGCTTGCCCGGTAGGCCCTCCGCGTATTTATTGGTTAAGACTGACCCCTGGGCCGCCATCACCGCCTCTGACGTAAAATTTTCACTGGCGATCAACTCAATATGAACCCGTTGCCGTTGCAATTCGCGGTCAATAATAGTGGCGATCGCGGGATCAGATTCCCCCAGATAAGCTAAATTCGTGTCCATCACAATTCCAATAGTTCCTAACGAACGGCTCGATTTGTAGAGCATTCATTATACTCGATCCTTTGCCCACCCCAGAATTATGCTAAGATCAGAGTCTAACTTTTCGTTGGGGTCAACCCCTTACCGGATGTGACCTAGGGACGCTAACCCCGGTGATAATTGAACCCGCCCTAACCTCTTGATTCCCAACCTGTGGGGTGCGATGAATTCCGATCTTCTTCTGCCGTTATCGAACAAAAGTGTCAATGGTGAACTGGCGATCGAACCGGATACCCTCGATCATCTGAGTGAATACGTCAACGGCAATACCGCTAGTCTGGTTCCTATTTCTGCCCCTTCCTGTTCAACGGTGGGTTATCTGGTGAGTAAACTGCAACAACTCCTCGAAAGACACCGCAATGAGCGTCATATTTTAGTTATCCAGGATTTTCCAGACCCCGATGCCCTATCGAGTGCCTGGGCTTACCAAATTATCGCCGAACAATACGGCATTCAATCGGAAATTGTCTATGCGGGAACCCTCTCCCACCAAGAAAATATTGCCCTAGTCAAACTCACGGGCTTACCGGCGAAACGATGGGGCCCCCAAATGCTCCGAGAATGCGATCTGTCGGTTTATCAAGGCTGTGTCCTCGTGGATAGCCAGGGAACCAATAGTCAATTAATGCCCTTAGTGAAACAAGCCCATGTGCCCATTTTAGTGGTCATTGACCATCACAGTAAGCAAGAGGAATTACAGGCAGAATTTATTGATATTCGTCCCCAAATGCGGGCTACCGCCACGATTCTAACCCAATATTTGCAAGCGGGATTAATTGAGTTTAATAATACCAATCAGACCCATGTTAAATGTGCAACGGCGTTAATGCACGGTATTCGTTCCGATACGATGGGGTTATTACAGGCCCAGGAAACCGATTATTTATCGGCGGCCTATCTCAGTCGGATTTATGATCATCAATTATTAACGTCAGTCCTACAATCGGCTCGTTCCCGGCGCGTGATGGAAATTATTGAGCGATCGCTACAAAATCGCATGATTCAGAATAATTTTTCCATTGCGGGAGTGGGTTATTTGCGTTATGAAGACCGGGATGCCATTCCCCAGGCGGCAGATTTTTTAGTCACCGAAGAAAATGTCCATACGGCTTTAGTTTATGGGATTGTCCACGATACCGCCAACGATATTGAATTAGTCATTGGTTCCCTCCGCACGGGTAAATTAACCCTCGATCCTGATGAGTTTTTAAAGGAAACCCTGGGCAAAGATAATCAAGGTCGGTATTACGGGGGCGGTCGCAATATGGCCGGCGGGTTTGAAATTCCGGTGGGTTTTCTCAGTGGTTACAATAATCAAGGGGATTACACCAAGTTAAAATGGGAAGTCTATGATTATCAGATTAAGCAAAAGTTTTTAAGTTTTATTAATCCGGATCACAAAGTCATTCATTCCTAAGCCATAAACAAGTCCCCCTTTTTTAGCGACTGTGTACACATAAGTTATAAAATCCCCCCTAGCCCCCCTTTGAAAGGGAGGAAACAGACAAATTAACTGCTTTAAGTCCCCCTTTTTAAGGGGGATTTAGGGGGATCAAACCCAAAACGTATCTTTTTTCAAGATGTAGGTACACAGTCGCTTTTTAAGGGAGATTTAGGGCGATCGCCTTGGGAATGGCCAATCCTCATAATTTCCTAGGGGATAGGTATCCTACTTGCCATCACAATTACAACAGTGAGATACTGCCATTTTCCTGGGCTAATAATTCCCGAAAACGAATTTCATCCCGGTGGGGATCGGCGCGACTGACCTGTACCGCTAGGCGATCGCCGGGAGTAATAGGACGTTCAAAACGATGGGGTAATTCCAAACCCAATTCTTCCAATAAAATTAACCCTAAATTTTCATCCTCCCGTAGCCAACGCAACATTAACCCCTGCCACACTTGATCGGCATTGCGTCGGAGATATTCCAAACTCCAATAACGATTGGTTTGACGTTCAACGGAAGTCGCTTCCTGGGAAGAAAGGGTCACACTATACAAAATTTGTTGAATTTGATCCCCCGAAAACGGTAGATTATCCCCCCGTAAATGGGCCTTTAATTGAAAATGGGTGAGCAAATCCGTATAACGGCGAATG
>JAYKIP010000299.1:0-13854 GCA_035286205.1 Merismopediaceae cyanobacterium | reverse complement strand
AACACTCCCTCTCCTTCAAACGGTAAATCTGTTGCTAGTCTAAATTCAGTCCTTTTTTCTAGGTCACAAAACATTACTAATCTTACTTCTACTGCATCTTTCCCTGTCCCTACTTTACACTTTCCATAATAGCAGATTTTATTAGACTTTTTTCGACGTTCAACACTTCTGGTTCCAGGGACAAGCCCCCATTTTTAAGGGAGATTTAGGGGGATCACCTTGGGAGATCCACAAATAATGGGTTTCGAGTTGGACGAGGTTTATATGCTACGACTGAAACACAATGGTTTAAACCTTTTCTCTGAGCCGCTTTGTTAAACTGTGGGGGAACCATAGTTAATCACCGCGATCGCCGCCCCTTGGGGGTCTTGAATCAGGGCAAACCTTGAAGCAGGGGGAATCGAGATTGGAGGAATCAGCACTTTACCACCCAGGGCTTCTACTTTCTCAAGCGTAGCCTCTAAATTCTCGACAGTCACGTAGGTTCCCCAAGTGGGCATCTTATTGGGAGGAGCAGGAGAAATACCCCCAATTTCCTGACCTTCTACCTCAATCACGGTATAGGGAGCCTGAGAGACTTGTCCTTCTTTAAACGACCAACCAAAGACTTCTCCGTAAAAAGCTTTAGCCGCAGAGGGATCTGTTGTGATTAGCTCGCACCAACTGAAGGCACCAGGAGTTTGAAAAGGATTCATTGATTTTTCCGGTAGGCTCTTGAGCCATTATAGAGTGAAATACGGCTTTTTGATATTTTTAAGCTACCATCACTAATAACAGTTTACTTATCTATTGGCCTTAAAAATCTTACCCGGCAACACTGTATGGCGATAGGGGATAACAGCCCCTGGTTCTATAAAACTTCCCGGCCCTAATCTACTTTCTCCCCCTACTAATACCTGATCCCCAATTTTGACCCACTGCACATAAACATACAGTTTTCCCAAGCGGGGGGGTTTAACAATATGGGAAGAGGTTGCTGATAAATGACCGAAAATGACATAATCACCTACTTCTAGCAAGCCACGATCCAGAATGGTAACGGAGGGAACCCAATAGACATTTTTGCCAATTTTTGATCCCCATAGGCGAAGCCAAAGGGAAAATAAACCTGGAAATAAATGGAGAACTTTTTCTAAACTGGGAAAGGTGTTATAGATCAGTTGGATTTGTTGACTACCCCACCAAGGATTATATTCCTTTGCCCTGAGATCGCTACGTCCTAAGGGAATGGGATAAAATCGGCAATGGATTCGATAAATGATAAGGGGAAAAAGATAGAGAATAAAGAATAGTGTGATGATTGCCCCAGGGCAGGGCATGATGATTAACCAGAGAAAAGATAATAGGGCTAATAGAAACACTAAGGCCGGGAAAATGGACAAAATGCGGCTGAGGTAGGTCATAAACCTAAAGTAAGTTCTTTCAGAACAAAAATGATGTTAAAGTGTCATACTAACAATAAATCGAGGGGTTAAGGCCAATCATTTCTCTAACCATTCATTAAGCCCACTGAGGGACAAGCTAATATTGTCTTAGAGACAATCCTTTCAGGGAGGAGACACTTGTAACGATTGATGATGCGGCAATGGATACTTCGCAGTTTACCCTATCTTTTTTATCCAGCATTCTGGAAACTGAATCGAGCCTTAGAGCATCCGGCCCAAGCTCAAGCCCAGATCAAATCTAAAATTCTTGGGTCTTTGGCGAAAACGGCCTATGGTCGCTCCTTGAATCAGGGAAAAAAGTTAGCCTGGGAATGTTTGCCGATCGCTACCTATGAGGATCTTTATCCTTGGATTGAGCAACAACGAGTATCACCTCAAAAATCTATTTTAACGTCAGAAAAAATCCTTTTTTGGCAACAAACCTCTGGAAGTTCTGGCCCTTGTAAGTGGATTCCCTATACGCCATCCCTTATTCGGAGTTTTAGTGATGCTTTTGCAATTTGGGCTTGTGATTTGTTGCGTCATCAATTCACTTTACAAACGGGTCGCATTTATGTTTGTTTTTCCCCGCAAATTGGGTCGGAAAAAGTGGGTATTGATGATACGGCCTACTTGAGTCCCTGGTTGAGATCCCTCAGTCAGCCATTTTTGGTCTCGACGGGTCAGACTTTCCCAGATCTGGAATCTTTCCGACGAGATTTGGCGATCGCCCTGTTAAAAGCGGCGGATCTGGAAATTATGTCGCTGTGGAGTCCCAGCTTTTTAAGCTTACAACTCGATTATATGCAAGCCCATCAACAGGAATTGATCCGGCATTTAGGTCAGGCATTATCCTCAGAACGTCAAGCTTTTTTGAGAGAAACTGTCATTCCCTGGGAACAATTATGGCCCAAACTCAAGCTGATTTCCTGTTGGGATCGCCAATTTTCTGCGGATTCGGCCCAGAGTTTACGGCGTTATTTTCCGACAGTTTTGATTCAAGGAAAAGGACTTTTAGCAACGGAAGCTCCGATGACCATTCCCTTCACCCCGGCCGGTGGTTTTATTCCCTTACTCAATCAGGTTTTTTTTGAATTTATTGCCCCTAACGGAGAAATTTATTCCCTGGAGCAACTACAACCCGAAATAGACTATCAAGTGGTCATTTCCCCCCTAGGCGGATTCGTTCGTTATCAAATTGGCGATCGCCTGAAGGTTTCCCATTACTATCAAAAAACGCCCTGTTTGGAATTTGTGGGACGGGGTGAACAAGTCAGTGATTTGGTGGGGGAAAAATTATCATTAGCCTTTGTGACGGACTGTTTACAGGAATTGGGGTATCTTCAGGGGGGATTTTGTTGTTTGGCTCCTGTGCTAACCTCGCCCCCCCACTACTGTTTATTTTTGGAACGTTCTTCCTATCCCCCAGAAGCGATCGCCATTGAAGTAGAAAACGCCTTACAACAAGCCTTTCATTATCAACAGGCGAGACAGTTAGGCCAACTAGCCACTCTGCGGGTGGTTATCCATCCCCAAATCTCTCAATGGCTGAAGGGCGATCACCGATTAGGGGACTATAAACATTCCATTTTACGCATTCAACCTTTAACCCAGGAAATCCCGCTATGAACCCCGATCATGCTTTTGCTAATTGGAATATCGTTGTTGAAGGATGGTATTTTATTTGTCCCAGTCAAACGGTTCAGAAATTACAGGTGAAATCCTTTGAGATTTGTGGTCAAAAAATCGCTATTTTTCGCAATGAAGCGGGAAAAGTTTCTGCCCTAAAAGCCCATTGTTCCCATCTCGGAACGGATTTAGCCCTGGGTAAAGTGGAAGGGGATTGGGTTCGTTGTTATTTTCATCATTGGGCCTTTGATGGCATGGGGCATTGTCAAGAGATTCCTTGTCAAAAGGCCATTCCTCCGAGTGCCCATTTACCAAGTTATGCGACAACGGAAAAATATGGTTTAATCTGGGTTTATCCGGCCGCGATCGCCCCCTTTGATGTCCCCGAATTTGAGGAATTAAAAAACAAACCTTTATTCGTGCAATTAGATCGTCCTTTTACCCGTCATTGTCATCACCATATCTGTATGATGAACGGCATTGATGCCCAACACTTAAATACGATTCATCATCTCAATGTAGCCATGGAACTGTCTATTGCAGAAGCCCACCAGGGCAGACAAATTAACTTTACTATGCGGGGAGATATTCCCAAAAAAAGTTGGCGAGAAAAGCTGATTAACATTATTTTAGGACAAGAATATGAATACTCAATGGTTTATGATAATGCCTCTATGGGATTGTTAACGATTATGAAAAAAGTGCGTTTTTTTCCTCCATTGCACATGATCTATGCCTATAATCCCGTGCCGGATATTCATCCCTATGGTATCAATCCCAAATTTAGTCATAGTAAAATTCAATGTATTTATATTACGGAAAAACGTCGCGGTATTTTGGGTTTATTAATCAGTTATCTATTATTACTAATGACTCGTCTAGCTTATTATTTTTTACGCCATGAAGATGGTTTAATTTATGACAATATTGAGTTTTCTCCCCGTTTACTGCTCAAAATTGATGAGCCACTGAAACATTATATGAGCTATGTGAATCAATTACCCGTTTCTCAATGGTCTTTGACCCAAAAATAGGGGCCGGGAGACAAAAAATGGTTTAGCGAATCCTAAAGGGAAACCATAATTTTGACCGTAAGGTTAGGGGGAGGTCAATGCCGAGGGGCAATGGGTCTGCTAGAGGAGGGGTATCGGTATGATGCAGTTTATCCCAGAGCTTCCAATTCGCGCCAAAATTCCCAGAACCATAACGACTGTGGTGGGTTGCATGATCCTGGGGCAGAATTAGCCAGGGATTTAATAGGGCAAATAAACGCGATGTTGTCGGCACTGTGAAACAACTATGACGATAGAGATCCAAAAAATAGGTGAGGGCGATCGCCAGGAGATAACCCCTCGGATCAGCCAATAGGTAAAGCATGAGACTATTCGCCCAGAGGTAGGGCAGAAACAGACTTGACCAGAGGGTATTGCGGGCGGTACTAACCATATCCATTTGGGTCAGGGTATGGTGTACAGCATGGATCGCAAACCAACCGGGACGATGTAATCCTCGATGAACCCAGTAGTAGAGATAATCAACCGCAATAAACCCTATCACAAAACCCAAAATAGGATGCCAATCCAGAATCCCCTCTGCTTGAGGAAAAAGCCTTTCATAACCCCAGATCAATAGAGCATACTGCAACAGGGGAATGACGGCCCCTTGGCAACACAAGCCCAACCCATCTAACACCCAATCAACAACCGGTTTAAGGCGTAAATACTGCCGTTGTTGGGGATGTAATAAACTGACGAGAAATAAAAGCCAAAAACTAATAAATGCCGCCATTTTTTATACCCAAAAGCTCACCTGAACAGTTTTTTCGGGCAGATCACGGGGGTCTTGACCTTGGGCGATCGCCGCTCGAATTGATTCAACCAAAACATGAATGGTATCGGCAGGAGTATGGGCAAAATGGATGCCGTAGCGGTCAATTACTTCCTGTTGAATCTTCAAAATTTCCACATCCTGACCAATAATTTGTTTGGCTGTCCACCAAACAAAGGGCATAGCAATCCACGACCAAAGACCGTAATTAAACGCCGCTTCCGTATAGACCAGGGTAGTCGTTTCGGTCTCAGGAATAGCCTGACTGGTAATCAAAAGATGACGCTGGGGGCCAAAGCGATATTCCACCGAAGTCACATTGGGCATCAAAAACTGGTCACTGTGGAAAATGGCGTTCCCCTTTGGATTTAAAAAGCGCGACCACCACCCCAAATTATTCGTTTCATTGTGATAGATAGCCATTACCTTGCCCTGGGAACGGGTGACCGTCATATCAATTTTTTGTTGTCGTGCTACCCGAAAAATTTTGGGATGAACGGTGACGGTGTGGGGAATATCAATAAAGTTTTCAGCACAGTTGGTCACGCTATTCTGAAAACGGTGAAGCACTCGGACTCGCCACCAGCCCGCTTCGCCATAATGGGGCATGGCAAAGGGGGAAATCATGGGTTTTCCCAGACAAACATAGACAAATCCTTCCTGTTCCAGGGTGGCATAGGCTTTAGCTTGGAGTTGCTTTCTGGGGGTAAAGCGATCGCCTTCTGCGGGAACCGCCACCACTTGACCCCCTTGGCCATACACCCAACCATGGTAAGGACAATGGAGTTGACCCTGTTTCACCTGTCCACAGGACAAACGACTATGGCGATGAACACAGCGATCCTGTAAAGCGATCGCCTTGCCCTCCGCATTGCGAAAAAGGGCTAACCATTCCCCCAAAAGTTGCCGACTTAAAACCCGACCCGTTTTTAACTGCTCACTTTGGGCAACCACATACCAAAAATCCTCAAACCGTAAATCCTCAAACCGCATAGGGATAGAGCGCAATATCAGCCGTTAACCTAATTTGACAGGCCAAACGGGCTTCGGGAATATCCCCAGCAATAATTTGTAATACTTCGACCTCATCGGCTTCCGGCAAGGGAATATCACCCACCACCTTCACCAAACAGGTTCCACAGAGACCAGTGCGACAGCCAAACAGCAGAAACGAGTTTTGCACCGTCAGTTGTTCGGACAAGGCCGTTTGATTGGGTAGTACCAGGTCAGGATAGGGCGTATTGGGAAAAGAAATATGCCAATTTTGATCAGTTTTTGCTTGCATTAGTTAAATCTATTTATCCCTTTCATCATTTTAACAAAATCATTTTTTCATTGGGGTAGTCAATTACGTTAATAAACCGCTTAATTCAGGATGATGTTGACGAAAGGATTGAAGAGCTTGGGCTTGACGTTTGAGATATTTTGCCGGGGAATTAGAAGCCATTAATGTCATAGAACGATTGGCAAGAGAGAGATAATCTAAAGGGGCGATATAGGCTTGATAGGAGTCAATAGCCTCTTGATGGGTTTGAAAACTTCGGTGTAATCCCTCCGATTCTTCGGTGAAACATTGGCGGAGCATTTCCATTGCTTCTGGGGGAGTCAAACCAAAATGGGGCGATCGCAGAATGGCATAAATTACGGGATAAAGCGCACCGTCGTACCAGAAAATACCATTAACGGCAACGGAAACTGGATAATGATCTCGCTGACAACCTTGAATACCTAAGTTAAGGGCATATTGTTCAAAAGGGGTCGGTGGTTTTAAGAGACGACTCACATCCTGGGACAAGATCGTTGAAGTATTAAAATGAAAACTTTCATCCAGAAAATGATAATAGGAAATCTGGGCAGGGATAGGAGCCGATTCTAGGTCAGGATATTGTTGACTATAGCGGCTTAATTTATGTTGCACTAATTTACCATTTAAGGTTCTTAATCCCCTCACCGTAAGATAATGACAGGCTAAAAACACATTGCCCGCCGATAACAGCCCAAACGTCCTGAGTTGTAGCCCCTTCCACCAATTTTTAAAGGGAGTCGTATCCGCAAAAATCATTGTTTCATTAAAGGGCGATCGCCGAGGACGACCAAAGCATGGTTGCCCAAACAAACGGGTTTCTACCTGTTCAATCACCGTTTCAAAAGCATGGATATGGGAACGCTCCTGGGAAGTTTCCAGGTCAAGGGTGTCACAGACTAAACGAAAATCCTGAAGGCTATAGAGTCCCGTCGCACTGGTTTGATTGAAAAAAATGGTTGCCACTTCTGCCGAAATAATTTGAGAATAATAGGCTAACCAATAAAGCTGATTTAAAAGAAGACGTTGAGAGGAACTAGACTGTTGCCATAGGGGCGTACCATAAAGCAAGGAAAATTCTTCCGGCTGCCAATACTCGCCTTGGCATTGTTCATAATCAAAACGATCCGCTAAAGCATCTAAATCCGGGCTGTGATCTGTTTGTTTAGCGCGGCGATAGTTAAGCTGTAATTTACTATAGGTTTTTGGATCTTTTTGGAATAAAGAGGTTGATTGATAGGGCGATGAAGTGGGAAGATTTTTCAGGGGAGTCATGGGACACATTGGACGGCTGAATAGGGTTTAAAAGAACCTTGATCATCAAGTTTTTGCAGGATGGCAGGAGGAACATTCCCCGTCATTAAATTTCGTAGAATATCCAGTCTTTTTTGGCTATGAACTTCCGTCTGTAGCTCTTCTAAAATTTGAATTTTTTCAGGGCGTGATAAGTCCCCTTTGCCCTGGGCGATCGCCCTTAAAAGTCTTTGGGGGCCGAGTTGAACCATCTGTAAAAAGTGGGATAGAGCCTCATAAATCCGGTCTAAACTATCGGGGCGATAGGGCCACTGCTGTAAACCCAACACCCCGGCGGCATGGTGACGAGATTCGGCGGCTAAAAATCCCTGTAGGGTCACTTTTAGGTCGGGTGAGAGGCAGTTTTGGGCCAAATAACGGTAGTGGCTCAACCCCCATCCCTCCAACACTACTTGTACTAATGTCATTAATAAAGCTCTATCCGAAGATTCAATTAACTCCCCCATAAACGCCAAAAAGTGATCACCTTGGAAAACGGGAGGGGATACCAAAAACCTTTGAATCTGAGTAAGATGGGTCGCCTCATCCGCCGCAAATAAGCCATACAGCAGACGTTCTTCAATGGTTTCAGCCAAAAGTAACATTTTGGCCATATAACCGACCCCGCCCTGTTCGACCCAATATATTTCTTCCAATAAATCTTGATTGGCGATCGCCCAAATCCGGTGTTGTTCCTCTGGGGTTGCTTCCTGAAAGAGTCGCACGCGGTCTAAGCCCCAAAAAGTCAGATCCCAATAGTAATTTGGCTCGGTGTGGCTACCCGGTAACGGACTTTTTGCCGCACTCTGGAGAAGACGACGCAAGGGAGCATTAGCCGCCGCCGGAGGAAGATCAAATCCATTAACGCGCAAACTCATACCCCGGACTCCTGAGCTAAAACCGTTAAAGAGGGGGCCGAGACAGACGCAAATTCCGGCTCCACTGGCTCCACTGGCTCCACTGACTCCACTGGCTCCCAACTTCCCCAGATCAATGCTTTCTGGGACTCGACATACTCAATAAATTCCCCAATAGATTTATCCGCCGCGATCGGGGTTTTCAGATTAAACTTAATCGTCTTAAAAATTTGCGTATCCCCCTTAGCAAAATAAAGACCCACCCCATTCGTTATTAGCAAAATCAACCGATTAAGGAGCCATCCCCACCATCCCGGCCGGTGTTTGGTCAATAAAACCGTTTCTCCCTCCGTCTGGCCATCCTCCCGCAAGCGGAGGGCAAACAGAATATAGAAATGCAGAAAATCGGGGCCGAGGGTAACGGTTCCTGTACTACCAAACCAATAGCAGAGGTCATACGTCCCGGCTTCTTGATAAAAGGGTTGAATGAGCCGCACTAGCCAAGAATCCCGCCCGCCGCGAGTCGTATTGCGAAAAAGAATTCCATTCTTATGAATCCGTTCCGAGCGAAAAACAATGTTTATGGGGAAATTATGCACCGTATTAAAGTGATGGGCATCAATAGCGTTCACCATCACCACATTGGGATGACATTCCTTGATAAAACGCCGCCCCAAGCCATAATCCACCGCCTCATGCTCCAGTTCCGGGGCAAAAGATAGCGGACAAGTCACTGTCTGCCCTGTCCATAACCAAATCAAACCGTAGGCTTCTTGGACTATCCAGGATTTGACCCCCACCGCTAAACGTTTACCCAGGCAAGGAACCTCCAAACATTGCCCATCGGCTCCAAACTGCCAATTGTGAAAAAAACAGCGCAAAGTTTCTCCCTGTACCCGACCTTCGGCCAAATGCGCTCCCATGTGGGGACAATAGGCATCGAGGGCCACCACTTCCCCCGATGCAGTGCGATATACCGCCAAATCCCTTCCCAACAAAGATACCGCCTTGACCTGTCCCCGGCGTAATTCGGAAGAGCGCAGGAGCCAATACCAGCCTTCGATAAAACGTTGAGGATGATTAAAGATTTGGGGGGTCTGTTGAAAATGAGACATCTGACTCAATCTTCCTGATTAGAATATTTCCGAAACCGTAATTGGGTAAGGTATCTGGAGGGGACTGCCCGTCTGCCAAACCCGCAGTCCGGCCTTCGTCACATTACTCTGGGTAAATTCGGTTAGACAAACCAATTCATCGCCCTGTTCATGGCCTGGATTTTTCTCAACAAAAAAGGCAACGTGGGGATCTTTTAATTTTGCGGAAGGGATGGGACGTAGTTGAGGACATAACACTTGGGGCTGGGAAAAACGAACAATACCTGTAGCCCTATCATAGGCCGATTGAAACCTCTGGGACGCTAAGAAATGAATTTTCTCTTGCCATTCAGGCGGTGTCGGGCAATCATAGCGAGGATAAAATGTCTTAATAAAGATACTCAAAAAGCGATAGGTTCGATAGCCAGAGGAAATCAATAGCCAATAAAGGGGTTTTTGCTGGGTTTGGTGGAGAGCCGAGATGCCCTTAACCCAGGCTTGCGCTAGGGCGGGACTTGACCAGGTAGAGGGATCGGTGATGGTATCGCCCGAATAAACCACTAAAATCTCTTCCCCTTGGTAACAAGTTGGATAGAACAGTAGTGTGGAAAATCCTGTCAAAATGCCCTGTAGTCGAAGTAAGATTACCCAGTTTTTTTGTCTTAAATCTTCCAAAAAGTTCTGCCAGATCACTCCCTGAAAATACCGACTCAACAAGCTAAACATTTCCTCTTTTTCAAGCCGGCTTAACTGGGAAACAGGAAGTAAATAAGACTCAATCATAGGTAATTAGGGGGAAATTTAGGGCTGATTTTAAAAAATGTCCGGCGATCGCCAATGGCGGATCATCCTGCTATGAATTAAAGAAGCTAGGGCCGAAATTACCGTTTTGGATTACCTAGCCAACGATAGACTACCATTCTGGGGGCGATCGCTGTTGTTAACCCAACTAGCCCCACACCAACCATTATAATAAAGACTATGTTTATAGCCTAGACCCTCAAAATTATGTTGCCCCTACAAGAAGAAAAGCTCAAACAATTTTGGTATCCAGTAATCCCCATCAATCATTTAGACAATCAACCTTGTGCCTTTCAATTATTAGGAATTCCCTTAGTCCTTTGGCGTGATTTTCAAGGAAAAACGAGAGCCGCTTTAGATCAATGTTGTCATCGTTCTGCCAAACTCTCGTTAGGGCAAGTCAGTTCCGAAGGTTATCTTCAATGTGCTTATCATGGTTGGCAATTTGAAGGCACAGGAAAATGTTGTTTTATTCCTCAACAACCTGATGAAAAAATTCCTGCTCATTTTTGTTTAAAAACTTTTCCTTGTCAAGAAAAATACGGTTACGTTTGGGTCTGTTTAAGCCAAATCGCGATCGCCCCAATCCCCGACTTTGAACAGGAAGAAGATCCCCAGTTTCGACGATTTCACGGCTTTTATGAGGAATGGCAATGTGCTGCTATTAGATATATTGAAAATGCTCTGGATAATAGCCATCACTATTTTGTTCATCGAGACCTTTTACAAACTACCAGTCCCATTCCTGATCCCATTGAAGTGATTGCAGAAACTCCGACAAACTTCAGATTTTCTATTCCTCTAGTCTTTGCCAATAATCCCCATCTGAGTCAAACCATTCAAGATCAAGATACCACCTTAATCAATCAACGGCTAACAGATTGGTATGCTCCCTTTGGAGTCCGATTAACCATGCAATGGCCCAACGGCTTGAGTCACCATATTATTTCCTTTGTGGTTCCCAAAGATAATCAAAAAACGCAGTTTATTCGCTTTTATTTCCGTAATGATGTTGTTTCTCCAGAACAGGATCAAGCGGTGATTGATTTTGACCGTAAGTTGACGAACCAAGACCGCCGTATTATGGAATCCATTAATTATGATAGCCCCTTGGATACCCTGTCTGAGTGTAGTATGCCAGTAGATAAACCCATTTTATTAATGCGTCGTAAACTGGCAAAATTATTAAGTTATTAATCCCCTAAAATCTGGAGAAAAGACCTCAAGGTTTTTTCAATAGAAAATCTAATCATGTTCAGAGGGGAATAAATCGCTGACCTTCGGTTTACTATGGAAATCCACTCGTTCCCCTGTCATAACTTCCAAATACTTAAAGAAGTGATACACCGGAGAATCATTAACACTGGCATTACCAATGGGGATTTGTCCTGACTTGAGATAAGCCGCTTGGCTCTCAATAAAGGGTTGGTCTTCTGTGCTATTCGTAATAGAAAGTTCTCGCAACTTGGTCATCATGGGATGATTTTCCAAAAGAAAACGCCATTCTGTTCCGACATAAAGACTACCATACATCCGCGTACTTTTTGCAGTTTCTGGCACAAAAATAACCGCAATATAAAGCTCATTGCCTAATTTGTTTAGCCATAGATTGGGCGCACAACCGACTTTCCAGTAAGCTTCCAAACTATCAGCATACTGTTGATAGGTGACTAACACTGAGTTTTCTACATCGTCACAAACCATGTGCATTCCTGAAAGGGTTTCTTGGCCAAACCAACGACGTAAACGATGAACAACACGAGCAATTTGATGGACTTGAAATCCATGGGTATGGTCAATGGCACTGGTAATAACAATTTGCCAAGGCCCCAGGGGATAAAGATAGGAAAATAGGTCACAACAATCAAAACGTTTTAGGTCGTTTAATCCTTGATCAAATTCTTGGGGAAGTGTCAAAGATTGTTTTAGAGCCTCAATTTCAGCTTCAGAGAATTGCCGAGGGCGATCGCCATTAAACAATGCTCTATTAACAGGCATCCAAATAAATCCAGAGGCTTCAAAAACCGTTAAATTGACTAAATGTTCGTTGGGGGGATGGGAATCATGGATCGAGCGAACACAACGCCCCGATTGATCAAAACTCTGTAAATGATAGGGACAAGTAACCGTATCTCCTTGGACTATCGGTGCTTGACCGGCGGAAAAGAAAGAAACATGACGATGGGGACACCGATCTAAATGAGCAGAAAGGGTTCCCTCAGCACTCCGAATTAACAGAATGGGTAAGTCAAAGGCTTTTAAACGAAAGGCTTGTTCTTTACGAAGAAAAACACTTGGCAGTACGGGCCAAGAAACCGTTTTTTCCGTTAGCCAGGGACGTGAAAGATCAAGGACTGTTTTTAAAGAACTCATCAGAATAATCCAAGTAAAGGGGATAGAAACTTTTTTGAAGCTTAATAAAGGGCGATCTAAGTCTAAAAAAAACTATACTAATATAGAGAAGACTTTAACAGGGTTAAGGAGTCAATGGCTAACTATCATCAAGATCTATTCCGTCAATAATGTTTAGTGTATGCTAAGGCTGAAACACAATACTTAGGCTAACAAAGCGACAGTCAATTTTTCATATCTCCCCTAATAATTTAACTGATTACCTTGACCCCAGAAACCATCAAACTTAGTCACGGTTAAATCCCCCAATACCTTCACCTGACAAGCCAATCGTCGTGTATTTCCCCGATGATGGGGAGGTAAAGATAAACGAGCTTGTTCTTTCCAGCCCGGCTCTGAAACCCGACCTTCAATTGCCACCGCACAAGTTCCACAGGAGCTAATTCCTCGACAGTTGATCACCTTAGCATGGCCATTATGGACAGGAATTTGATGCTTCAGTAAAACTTGACGGAGATTTGACCCTAGTTCACAATTAACCACTTTTCCCTCAACGTTAATAGACGGCATTCCTGTAAACCCCTATAGATTAGACTTGATCAATAGTTTAACTCCTTTCCCTGAGCCGCTTTGTTAAATCTTAAGGGAACTACCGTTAATTCTCACGATCGCTAATTCATTATTTTGATCTTCAACATTCTGAAATTCTATCGAGAAGACATTTATAATACCTAACAACTTAAAAGAGACTTGGTCAAAATTCCAACTCTGGATTGGCTTCTCCTCTGAATACTCTGGCGTTTTCTCCGCCGGGAATGGCCCTGCCATGCGATCGCCTATCCTGGGAGCCGCCATTACCGACAGAGAGCAGTTAAAAGCCTGGGCGAGAATTGCCACTCGTTTAACCCATACCGACCCCAAAGCGGAACAGGGAGCCTGGGTTGTTGCCCTCGCCACTCGCCTCGTCTGTGAAGAGACAACTGTTACCCCCAACACTTTTTAACCACCATCGAACAATCTTTCCGCCCTGAAACCCCAGAATTACTCACCCTGTTACAGCAAGCCGTCGCTAGTGTGGAGAAAGGAGAATCTACCCTCGCCTTTGCTCAATCCTTGGGGCTAGAACGGGGCATCACAGGCTATATGTTGCACACCGTCCCGATGGTAATTCATGCCTGGCTGTCTCATCCCACCGATTACCCAAGGACTATTCAGAGCTTGATTGAATGTGGGGGTGATACCGATTCCACCGCCGCGATCGCCGGGGGCATCCT
>JAYKIP010000298.1:0-5661 GCA_035286205.1 Merismopediaceae cyanobacterium | reverse complement strand
ACGAGAGAAAAACTTCCTAAATTTGAGCAAATAATTTGCCGATCACAATGATGACTTCTGCTAGGGTTTCACTCGGAATTTTACAAACAAATTCAGCTTCTCGCGTTTGGTAATCAAGGGATTTTACTTGATCAGCTAAAACAACCCCTGAAATTGCCAAACCGTCAGGAATTTTTACTTCAAAAGGATAATTTTTAACTTTTGTAGTGATAGGACAGACGATAATTAATCCAACCTTACAGTTATAGACATTAGGCGAAATCACGAGGGCTGGTCTTCTCCCCATTTGTTCACGCCCAGACTGAGGATGAAAATTAATCCAGATAATATCTCCTTTTTTAGGAATATAAAGTTTAACCATTTTTTTAGAAAACTTCGGCTCCAACCAGTTCCCCTATCTCTATCACTTCAGGCAGAGATTCGGAAAAATTAATAGCGAGCAACTCATTTAGTTCGTTTGCTTTTTGTGTTGAATTTACAATATTGTTTGTAATCATTTGGATCACCAATTCATTGATCGGCTCCTCGGTCAATTCAGACAATTTTTCGAGTTTCTGAAATAATGATTCAGAAATTTCTAGGGTTAATTGGCAATTTTTCATATTTATCGTTACAAGAACACTATCCATTGTCCAGTCTTTCATATTGCAGTGCGGTGAGTCAAGTCCTAAATTGTTAAAATTTCTTTAACAGACAGTAGCGACATGACCTTGCCAAAATCTTAAATATAGCGATCGCCCCTTTTTTTAATTTGAAAGAATAAACAGCGATCGCCCATTGCAAAACTAAACTACTGCAAAATCTGTAAACTGACGATTAAAAGGAGAGCGAAATCCTAAGACAATCTTTTCCTTAGAAATTCCAGCCTTTAATAACTGATTAGCGATACCAATTTCGGTAAAATCTCGCTGAATCCAAAATTTATTATCCTTAATATCAACATGAATAGGACAACCATAAACCTGTTTTTCTCCTTCCCATCCCACATAGATCAATAAATAGTGATGGTTTTGTGTATCACAAATTATCTGATTTTCTATATTTTCATCTTTAGGATGTTGAGCCACATAATCTTGTAGAATATTTTGAATTAATTGCTGATAGGTGAGGGTTTCCATAAGATAATTTCTCCTTTTTTAGGATTAACAATTATTAATTTAATAGAGTAAGCATCAATAACTTTTTGAATAAAACTATCTTGAAAAAATGTGTTATAAATATCATCGGGAATGGCTAAATACAAAATCCTATCAGGTTCAAACCCCTCCAATGCTAGGCGATAATTGAGAAATTGACCAACGGCTAAATGAAAATCGCTTAAAGTTGATAATCCAACAAAGCTTTTCACCTCGACTGCTATTTTAAGTGTCTCTCTTTCTGCGAGCAGTAATTGATCGGCGGCTAAGTCAACAAACATCCCAATATTTTCACTTACCCTGAGAAAAAAAGGATCACGAATAATAAACCATCCCTCTTTTTCTAAAGCCTCTCGAACAACATCATGGACAATATCTTTTGCCGCCATAAAGAAAATTAAGATTCACTGTAATTTATTCTAGCTTAAACGATCGCCCCTTTTCCATTTGAGAAAATAAGCCGCGATCGCCGGGGAGAGCCAGATCAATCGAACTTTGGTCACCCATGATCCGTCTAAACCCATGAAATATTTTGCTTTAATCTCTTTTCAGTTAGTTTCCATGAAACGATTTTTGTCCCAAGGATTGCTTGTCACTAGCCTACTGACTCCCTTTGTTCTGACCTCCTTCTCTCCGTCCCTCGCCCAACGTGCCCCTAAACCCTCTAAACCTAGTCTTGTGATGCCTCAAACTCTAGCCAATACCACCTGGCGACTGGCCAGCAGTGATGTACTCGCCGTTCCAGAAGAGCCGGAAATTACCCTGAGTTTTAGTTCCCTGGGGATGAGTGGTTCATCGGGCTGTAATCGTTATCGGGCGACCGTGCAAGGGAAAGGGAATCAATTAAAATTCGGGGCGATCGCCACCACCCGCATGGCCTGTCCTCCCCCGCAAATGGAGATAGAAACCGCCTATCTGCAAGCCCTGGGTCGAGTGCAAAGTTATCGCTTGACCCCCCAGGGAGACCTAGAATTACGCCTGATGGAACAAGGCCAAACCCGTAATCTTCGGTTTACCCCCGTGCAAACAACGGCCAAAGGATTACAACAGGAAACAGCGACAACCTCCTCCCTCGACGGAACGGAATGGCAATTAAGTCAACTGGGCAACGCAAAACCCTTGACGGAACGACCAGCTACCTTAGCTTTTAAGGGCGATCGCCTATCAGGAACTGGAGGCTGTAATCGCTTTGTGGGGGGATTCACCGGCGAAGGATTTCGTTTAACGGTCTCTCCAAATCTAGCGAGTACGATGATGGCCTGTCCCGCCCCACTCATGAAACAGGAACAACAAATCATTGAAGCCCTGAAAACCGTGACCCGTTATAGTCTGAATGCCCAGGGGCAACTGCTTCTTTTCTCTGGTCAGGATGAAACTAATCCCGCCCTTGTGTTTGATCCCGCTTCCACCGGACGACGAGTGGGTACCGAAAAGATCCTCTATGTGAATGCCAAATTAGTTCCCTGTAGCGGTGTTGCGCCCATGCAATGTCTTCAGGTACGGGAAAATCCCCAGGATAACTGGCGATTACACTACGGGGCGATCGAAGGCTTCACCTTTGAACCGGGCTATCTCTACGAACTCAAAATCCGGGAAGAAACCATTGCCAATCCTCCCGCCGATGGTAGTTCTAAAAAGTGGACGTTGGTGGAAATTCTCCGCAAAACCCCCTGGGGGCCACGCTAATCTCTCAAAACGCTTACCGTACACACAAGTTATAAAATCCCCCCTAGCCCCCCTTTGAAAGAGAGGAAATAGACAAATTAGTATTTGAAAGTCCCCCTTTTTAAAGGGGATTTAGGGGGATCAAACCCAAAACCTATCTTTTTTGCAAGATGTGTGTACACAGTCGCTTTTTAACAAGGGGGATAGGGATAAAATCTAACGTGCTAACCAACCCGCACTTAAAACCACCGTTAAACCAATAAAAATACTACTCAATGTCCAGGTCACCTGATTCAGGGTTTTCTCGGCACTCTTGGCACTGGTAAACAACTGGGCTTGACCGCCAATTCCCCCTAAACCATCCCCTTTTGGACTGTGCAATAACACCAAAACAATCAACAAAGCGGCGGAAATTAACCAAACAATCCGAATGATGGCAACAAGGGTCATAGGAGTAATTTAGGGATTAGGAATGGGGGATTAGGACTGAGAAAAATTAACTAAATTCCAGATTAACGGCCTAGACGGACAGGAGTGCGATTTTCGCGGACTTCAACGTTGCTAGGCGCGATCAGGGATTCCCCGGTCATTTCGGGGGGTGTGGGTAATTGTAGAATATCGAGGATGGTTGGGGCAATGTCTGCCAGTCGTCCCCCTTCCCGCAGTTGTACTTCCGCACCGTGGCCCGGAATTTTACGACCTTCACCTTCCACCAGGATTAACGGCACTGGGTTCGTGGTATGGGCTGTCCAGGGATTCCCCTCCTCATCACTCATGTATTCCGCATTGCCATGATCCGCCGTAATTAAGACCGTTCCTCCCTGTTGACTGGCACTTTCGAGTAATCGTCCTAAACAATGGTCAACGGTGGCGATCGCCTCTTCTGCCGCTTCTAAATTGCCCGTATGGCCGACCATATCCGGATTGGCGTAATTCACCACCATAAAACTGTAAATGCCCTTGGCAATGGCCGCACACACGGTATCGGTCACGGCTGGGGCAGACATTGCCGGGGCCAAATCATAGGTGGCCACTTTAGGACTCGAAATTAATTCCCGGTCTTCCCCCTCAAAGGGGTTTTCCAGACCCCCGTTAAAAAAGTAGGTTACGTGGGGATATTTTTCCGTTTCTGCCGTCCGAAATTGTTTTAAACCCGCTTTTGCAATAATTTCCCCTAGGATATTGTTTAAATTCTGGGGTTCAAAGGCCACCTTCGCCGGTAATCGGGGGTCGTATTGGGTAAACGTGACAAAACTCAGGGGGCGAATCATTTCTCGCTCAAATCCATCAAAACTCCGGTTTAAAAAGGCATAACAGAGTTGACGGGCGCGATCAGGACGGAAGTTATAGAAAATAATGCCATCCCCAGGCTGAATGGCTCCAGGGGCAATCCGGGTCGGGGGAATAAATTCGTCGGTAATATCCTGGGCATAAAAGTCTTTTAACACCTGCATGGCGGTGCGACCATCCCCCACAGTATCTTCCGTTAATAACCGATAGGCTTTTTCCACTCGCTCCCACCGGCGATCGCGATCCATGGCATAGTAACGCCCGCAGACTGTCACTAAACGACCAATCCCAATTAAATCCATATGCTCTTGGATTTTGGTGAGGGCATTAATCCCCTCCGTTGTATGGGTATCGCGGCCATCGGTAATCCCATGGACACAGACCTGACCGACTCCCTGCAACTTAGCCAGATCCAGCAGTCCCAATAGATGATCTAAATGGGAATGAACACCGCCTTCGGAACAGAGACCAATGAGATGCAATTTCCCTTGACGCTGACGGACTTCTTCGCAAATGTTTACTAAAACGGGATTTTCAAAGAGAGAACCATTTTCCACCGCATCGGATATACGCACTAACTCCTGGGGCACGATACGCCCGGCTCCGATATTTAAGTGGCCCACCTCCGAATTCCCCATCTGACCCTTAGGTAAACCGACATCTTTTCCAGAGGTATTGATCAGGGTGTGGGGATAGACCGCCGTTAGACTGTCCATAATCGGGGTTTTTGCTAAGGCGATCGCATTCGCCCGTTGTTCGGAACGATAGCCCCAGCCATCTAGGATGACTAGCACCACGGGAGAAATCGGTGTTTGTGCCATGGTTTTCCCCATTTGTTAATTAACGTAAGCGATTATGCCCATAGATAATATCATTGACTTTCCCCTTTCTGGACAATGAATCTTAAGGATTTCTTTATCATTTGGCCATAGGGGTTAAACAACTCTCTTAGAGTCTAAGGCATGATCCTGTTGATAGCACCAACGGAGTAGGGTCACCCCCAAAATCAGTTTGAGCAATTCTAAGCCCCAATACACACCATGCAGTAACAGCAGGGGAGAAGCCACTTGACAACTGCCGTTGAAGGTCATCATCTCAAACCCCAGGGAACTGAGGGCGGGCGTTAAACCATAGGTATAAACTAGGGCGATCGCCAAAAGACAACCGGCAAACAGGAGAGAAAACCGTTCTTGCAGAGCCGTAAAATAATGGTGATGGGCAAAGATAAAACAGCCAGTCAAGACCAGGGAGGCACAAAATAATTCCAAATGGTTAAAGATGCCAAAAATGAGATAACCGGCATCAATAAAACCGGCTTGACGAGTCATCCCTGTGGCCATCATCCCCGGCATCATCACGAAATCAATCACGAGGCTGGCACTTAACCAGAAACCCAGGGCCAGCATCACCAACAAAGTCCAGGGATATTTATTAACGGTGTTTTTGACAGCAAAACTCATATCATTAAGCACCCTACGGGAAATTTGACAGATAATCTTATTATTGAGAACTTTCCCGGAAAATAGTCTAACTTGATAAGGAAATTTACAAAAATCCGTTGCCTTTCCTC
>JAYKIP010000297.1:0-6420 GCA_035286205.1 Merismopediaceae cyanobacterium | reverse complement strand
CATTTTCACCGCCTCCACCATAATATGAGGTTGATCCAACCAAACAAAATGACCACTCTGAGGGGCTTCAATTTGCTGATAATTCGTGGATAAATGGGATAACGCCCGGTGCATTTTTTCTCGTAATTGATTGGCACTTTTAAGCGGGATCAAAAACGTCCACAATGAGGGCTTAAAAAAAGAACTGGCCTTGATACTCACAATGGGCAGAGAACCCAAATTCTGAGCTACACTAACCTGCTGGGCACTTTTGCTTAAGTTGATGATCTCTCGACCCATGGTCAGCCAATGTTGGGGACGATAAAAAGATCGTTTGACCCAAGCCAAAGCCTGGGGAGAAACCCGACGTAATTCCGGCTTAAGCCATTCAAACACCCCCACAACACCGAGTAAGCGAATAATGCCCAGGATGGCCCCGAAAATAGACATCACAAACCCAGAGAGAAAAAAGAGCTTGAGACCCTGCAAGGCGATCGGCATTTGGCGAATTTCCTGGTCGTGTAGCCCATCCGTCAGAACCAGACCAACCACTTTCTCCGGAAATAAATGGGCATAGAGGCGTACATTAAAACTGCCAAAGGAATCACCGATCAAAATATAGGGCGGTTCAATCTTAGCTTGCGTCAGTAAAGCATCTAACTCCTGGACAATTTGCTGACTATGGCGAGGATAGGGACTCGAATCACTCCACCCATAACCAGCTCGGTCATAAATACAGACACGGGCTAATTGGGATAATTCTTCTATCAGAAAATATCCTTCGATACCGCCCAGGCTGTGGTCTAGGATAATGGTGGGACGCTTTTCTCCCAACGTATAGAGATGGAGCCGGGATTTGCCGATGTTGATTAATTGGCCGGGGGGTGACTTTTGATCTTCCCACCAACTCATCACAACCTGATAAAGGGTGGTCAAGAGTAACAATACGACCTTAATTAAGAGGGTCATCCTTTTCCTGGTTGGTTCCAACTGCTCGCTACTGTAGAGTGTCCTGAATCCCTAGAAGTTTCTTGGCAGGAAGTATTGTTGGAAGATTTGCAAGGGGTTCTCTCTTGGGACTGGACGCGATCCTCTGAAGCCGTGCATCAACGAATTGGCTCATGCGGTTTATGGGGTGCGTTAGGGTACATCGTACCTGCTTTTAAACTTTTCAGAGAATTTGACGATTTAGCCATAAAACAAAACTTAAGAAAATATTAAATTATTTGTCCAAAAAGTCAAGAAAGTCAGACAATTCCGGGCGACGACTTCGAGACAAATCACCAAAAAATTTTTAACAAGTTAACTAATCTTAAATCTTAAAATATCTTAACAATTATCTCTTTTGCCTAAAATCATGTGCTAGTATTTGGTAGATTCTAACCAACCTGATCTTCTTTTATTTTTACTTCGGTTCGCAGTTGGGTTTTTCCTATGACCACAAAAACAGGACGCTTTGCCATTCTCGAACAGTTTCTGGCTGATGGCATTCACTATATGTTTGGGAATCCGGGGACGGTTGAGCAGGGCTTTTTAGATGCTTTATGGCAATATCCTGACTTGAAATATATTTTGACCCTTCAGGAAACGATCGCCGTGATGACTGCGGATGGCTATGCGAGGGCGACCAAAAGACCGGCATTGGTGCAAATTCACAGTACCCCTGGGTTAGGCAATGCGATCGGGGCGTTGTATCAAGCCAAACGGGGCCATGCTCCCCTGGTGGTGATTGGTGGGGATGCCGGGATCAAATATTTGGGAATGGATGCCCAGATGGCGGGGGATTTAGTGGCGATGGCCGAACCAGTTACCAAATGGTCAGCGATGGTCAGCGATCCCCGTTCTTTGTTGCGCATGGTGCGCCGGGCGATCAAGATTGCGGCCACGCCACCGATGGGGCCGGTCTATCTCTGTTTACCCCAGGATATTTTGGATGCGCCGGTCACGGAACCCATTTTTCCGACCCTGGTGCCTTCTACCCGCGTCCTGCCGGAACCCGCCATTTTAGAGGCGATCGCCCAGGAACTCGCCCAGGCGAAGAAACCCATCATTTTTGTGGGGGATGGCGTGGCCTATTCCCAGGCCCAGGCGGAATTAACCCAGGTGGCGGAACAGTTAGGAGCCGAGGTCTATGACGCAGACTCCGGGGAATTGAACATGAGTTATGCCCATCCGCTCTATCAAGGGGCAACGGGTCATATGTTTGGCCCCCAAAGTCGGCCAATTACGGAAAAGGGGGATGTGAATCTGGTCTGTGGCACCTATATGTTGCCGGAAGTGTTTCCCGAATTAACGGAGATTTATCACCCGGAGGCTAAGGTTTTGCACATTGACCTCAATGCCTACGAGATTGGCAAAAATCATCGGGTGGATCTCGGTGTGGTCAGTGATCCCAAGTTGACCCTGGCGGCCTTAAGTCAGTTATTAACGGAGACCATGACCCCAGAGCAAAAGGCCCAAGCCCAAGCTCGCCATCAGGAAATTGGAGCCGCTAAACAGGACAGGATTAATCAGGCGATCGCCGCGGATCAAACCGTCACAGAGGATGTGCCCTTAGATTTTTCCCGGTTTACGGCTGAACTGGCCGCTCGTTTGCCGGAGGATGCCATTATTTTTGATGAGGCCTTAACCTGTTCTCCAGCTTTAACCCGTTATTATCCTCCCACTCAACCGGATCACTATTTTCTCACTAGGGGCGGTTCCCTCGGTGTCGGGATTCCAGGGGCGATCGGGGCCAAACTGGCTAACCCGGATAAATTAGTCATCGGTTTAACAGGGGATGGCGGCAGTATGTACACCATTCAAGCCCTGTGGACAGCCGCCCGTCATAATGTCAACGCCAAATTTATTATTTGCAATAACCGCTCCTATAAATTATTGCAGTTAAATATTCAGGCTTACTGGCGCGAACAAAGCATTAATCCTCACGATTTTCCCCTCAGTTTTGACCTCTCCAAACCCATTTTGCGCTTCGATGAAATGGCCCGCTCGATGGGCGTAGAAGCCGAACGGATTGAAACCCCCGACCAGATTGGGCCGGCCATTGAAAAAGCCTTAGCTCATCCTGGCCCCTTCCTCCTTGATGTGGTGATTAAAGGGGATATTCATCCCGAAATGATTGGTTTGAGGTGTGGGCAATAAGGGCTTTTGACAAGGAAATCGCCACCCTCCCCCGGACTTTTAAGACCCCCATTATCAACTTTTTTATCCCTATTGTGAATGCTTGTCTATGACCCTTGAACACCTTACTTTCTTTCCTCTCCTCTCTCCTTCCCCATGCCTTTAAGGAGGCACCAACCATGGCTGATACCAACACCTTTGATTACATTATTGTCGGAGCCGGGGCGGCGGGATGCGTTGTTGCCCATCGTCTCACGGAAGACCCCAACTGTCAGGTTCTCCTCCTAGAAGCCGGTGGCCCCGACGAAGATCCCAATATCCATAACTTGAACGGCTTTATCCAACTGTGGGGAACCGATTATGATTGGCAATTTCTCTCAGAACCCCAACCGGCGTTAAATAACCGCAAGATTAGTATTATCCAAGGTAAAGTCCTAGGCGGTGGCAGTTCCGTACACGCCATGATGTATGTGCGGGGTAATCGTCGTAATTATGACCAATGGCGAGATTTAGGCAACCCTGGCTGGGGTTATGAAGAGGTACTGCCCTACTTTAAAAAGTCCGAGGATTATGAAGGGGGAAATTCCGAATTTCATCAAGCAGGGGGTTTACTCTCCGTGCGGAATTGTCCCACCCTCTCCCCAGCGGCCTCTGCCTTTTTAGCCGCCGCCAAGGAATTGGGTTATCAATCCGGAGACGGGGACTTTAACGGAGCAATCCAGGAAAACGGGGCGGCTATTATGCAGTTCAACATGACTGCCAATAACCAACGAGCCAGTTCTGCTTCCGCGTTTTTAACCCCTATTTTGTCTCGACCTAACTTGACGGTGATCACCAAGGCCCTGGTTTCCAAAGTCTTGTTTGAAGGTCGCCGGGCGGTGGGGGTGGAATATCGCTATCAAGATCGCACCTGTCAGGCCAAGGTCACGGGGGAAGTGATTCTCAGTGGAGGAGCCTTTCTCTCTCCGAAGTTATTACTCCTCTCTGGCATTGGCCCCGCCGAAGATTTGCAACGGTTAGGCATTCCCGTTGTTCAGGATTTACCGGGAGTCGGAAAAAACCTGCAGGATCATATGCGTTTGCAGGTGATCTTTAAATCTAAACGGGATTTGCCCTTGCCGGCGATGCTCTGTGAAACGGTGTTATTTACCCATTCCATGGGCTTAAAAGATAGCCATCCCGATATTCAAATTAATTTCAGTTCTGGGATTCCAGGCTTCCCGCCCCCGGAATATACCCCCCTGATTGATGGCCCCTTCTCTATTTTTGTCCCCATTTTGGCCCGTCCCTACAGTCGCGGTGAGGTTAAGTTACGTTCCTCTAACCCGGCGGTTCCGCCCATTATTGATCCCCAGTATCTCAGTAATGAGGCTGATCTTCACGTCTATCGTAAGGCGATCGCCCTGTGTCGAGACATTGCCAACACCTCAGCCTTTGCCGACTTTAACGCGGGTGAAATTGCCCCCGGTCGGTTAAACAGCGATGAAGCCTACATTCGCAAATATGCCGAAACCATCTGGCACCCGGCCGGCACCTGTCGCATGGGTAACGACAATTTAGCCGTTGTAGATGCCCAACTCCGGGTCCGGGGGGTAGAAGGCTTACGGGTCATGGATGCCTCAGTGATGCCCAACGTCACCAGTGGTAACACCTATGCTCCCACCGTCATGATCGGCGAAAAAGGTTCCGATCTGGTTTTAGGGAAAAATTCCCCGTCCTCTCGTGCATCTTCTTTTTTTTTAGGAGGTAAATCTGTGTCTTTGTCCAAACGAATTCTTTGCATCTTATCCGAGTGGGGTTATTGGGGGGAGGAATTAGTCGGCCCCTACGATGTTCTACGGGAAAAAGGCTATGTCATTGATTTTGCGACAGCTAACGGTCGTAAACCCCCGGCCCTCCCGCCCAGTATGGATGAGAGTTACATGGATCCGCCCTTGGATAAATACGTCACCGATGCTCATTTTGCGCGGCGCACTCGCGAAGTCCACGAATCCGATCTGTTAAATAACCCGATTAACTTGTCCGAATGGTTCCCGGCCATGCCCTACTTCAACAGTCCCAACTTTGGGCACGAATTGGAGGCTTACTACAATAAACGGGATGCCGCGTGGAAAGACTTAGAAAAATATGACGCGCTATTACTCCCTGGTGGTTCTGGCCCCATGGTGGATATGGTCAACAACGAACGGGTTCATGATGTCATCCTCGGTTTCCTCGCCCAGGATAAGCTCATTGCCGCCGAGTGTTATTGCGTGACCTGTTTAGCCTTCGCCCGCGATTGGACAGATCGTAAGAGCATTATTTGGGGTAAGCATGTCACCGGCCATGCCCGTGAATACGATTACAAAGATGGAACCGGTTTCGCCCAAATGTACGGCTACGACGGCCAACCCATGAATACCTCTGCCAACTTTGGGCCGCCCTTCTATCCGTTGGAATATATTCTCCGCGATGCCGTTGGCCCCGATGGTCAATATCACGGCGGTGTGGGTCGTAGCTTATCTACAATTTTGGATTATCCTTTCTTAACCGGGCGTTCTACCCAGGATTCCAAGTTAGTGGGTGAGTTGATGATTCAGGCATTAGAACAGGGTTTAAAACGTTACGGTTGGTAAGGACTTGGGTGTCTGAAGTTGTTATAACTTTAGTGTATTCAGTCGGTATCACCTCGTAAAAATAGAAAAGAGATATTCTCCTGGTTTCCCAGGGGAGTCTCTTTGAAAGTTCTACCAATGAATATCTAAACCCGTTGGGGGATCTCACCATGGGGATTATCCAGTTTCACTTAATAACTTTGGTGATTGCTTCTTTACCAAGACTTAGTCTATTCGCCTTATCACCCCCTACTAATTCTGTTAATCCATTGGCCTGTGAGACTGACGAACGACTTTTTGTGCAGGCAGAAACCCGTGATCTCTGGATAGGGGTTTGTGGAGTTGACCAACCTCAATTTTATATTTCTGTAAATAAGAGAGGTGAACAAGATAGCGTGCGTCTTCCCTTACAAGAACAACGCGATCAGGTCTATGTTGCCAAGCGATTGGCTCACTATAGTCTGGGGGGAGGTATCTACATTTATACTTTAACCGCAGATTTTCTCACCATTAGTTATTATGGGAGAACGGTTCTATCTCAAAAAGTTGTATCTTGGCGGGATTTTCCGTAGATCAAATTTGACAACAGATTAAAAAATGTTAAGCCAGCCAGGGTTGTATTAACTTTGTTCTGGATTTGACCCACTTTAGGTTTATGGAGAAACATTATGATTGACAGTAACCTTTTAAAGGCGATCGCCAAAGAATTTATCGTCAACTACGACAG
>JAYKIP010000296.1:0-10197 GCA_035286205.1 Merismopediaceae cyanobacterium | reverse complement strand
GTCACACAACTGACTCTCAACAACGCCACCCTAGAACAAACCAACGCTAAAGGGCAAAATCTCTGGAAGTTACAAGTTCAGGAAGCTGAGTATTCCCCCGATCGCAAAAATGCCAAACTCACCAAGTTAAAAGGCGATCTCTACGAAAACGGTAAAGTGGTCTTAAAAGTAGCGGCAGACCAGGGAGAAATTAACGAAGATGGGGCTGTGATTGTTCTGAAAAATAATATTGTGGCCGTTGACCCCCGCAATAAAGCGGTTTTACGCAGTCAGGAAATTGAATGGCGACCCAAGGATTCGATCCTGACAACCCGTCAACCCCTCAAGGGAAGTCATCGAGACTTGGAAGTGGTGGCCCAACAGGGGCGTTATGATACCAAACAACAACGGTTAACTCTCACGGGGAAAGTAGAAGCAGTGGCTCCGAAAAAAGCCTTAACCCTCAAAACGGAAGAACTACGATGGGATATTTCCCAGCATTTAATTAAAGGCGAGAAAACCATGACCCTGGCTCGCTATCACAATCAAGAAATTACCGATCAAGTGATTAGTCAAAAAACGGACTTAAATCTCCAACAAAAAGAAGTTCTGGTGCGAGATCCGATTGAGTTTAAATCCTTAAAACCGCCGTTACAGATAGCGGGTAAAGACTTAAAATGGCAGTACGAAAAACGCTTAGTCGAATCCCAACAGCCAATACAAATTTTAGATTATCAAAATCAAGTGACGGTGACGGGTAATCGGGGCAAAGTTGACTTGAATCAGAATAAGGCTTGGTTAACGGATGGGACGAAAAGTATCAGTCAAGCTCAGGAGTCTCAATTATTTGCCAATCAATTAACCTGGGATATGCAGGGGCAAACCCTGGAAGCCCTGGGTAATGTGGTCTATGAGCAGAAAAAAGGGGTTAAGTTTAATTTAACGGGAGATAAGGCCGTTGGTTCCTTGGTGAATAATCAGGTGCAGATCACCAGCGATCGCCCGGAACGAGTGGTTACAGAAATTTATCCTTCACCCAAGGGCAATTGAGCATTAAATTGATCTAGAAATTAGGTAATTGTTGAGCCACTAACTCGGCGATCGCCCTGGCGGCCCCTGGTTGTCCCCTGACCTGCTGTAGGGCTTGACGCATTTGAGCGAGTTGAGCGGGATGGGCTAACAGATCAACAACCTGATTCGCCACCGGTTGAGGCTCTAAAGTCCCAACCAATTCCGGCACAATTTCCCGCCCCGCCCAAAGATTCGGCCAGGCAAATAGGCGTTTTTGCGACAGTATCCAATAGTTAATCAGCCTAGCCAGATAACGACCAACCCCTGGTAAACGGGCCAGGAGTCCTGGTAAACCGTCCCAATTCCGCATGGCTTCCAAATGTTGAGTTGGTAACAGGATCACCATCGGCACGGCCAAAGAACCTAATTCAGCAGTATTGGCTCCTACTGTTGTTAAGGCCAGACGAAATTGACTCAGGCGATCGCGGGCGGGAAAGTCAGTAATCAGGTAAATGGTTAATCCCTGGGGAGTCACGAGGGCTAATTCTTCCCCCTGGGGGCTTAACTGGGCCGTAATCCCTCCCATTAAATTCACCATCGGATTTTGGTCAGTATCGGCATACTGGGCCAAGGTTTCTGGAGTCAATGTGGGGGCTACCGCTAACTCAAAACGGGTTTGGGGACGTTGACGGTGTATTTCAGTGGCGATCGCCAAACAGAGGGGAACCCCCTGGGTTAACTTCCCCGGCTTTGACCCTGGCAAAATGCCCACAATTTCCGTCTCATTCTCTACCCAGTCGGGACGATGGCCATCGGCCATTAAATCCCCCGTTACCCGCATTTTGTGATGATACTGGGCCGGGATATTCGCTAAAACCTTTTCATTCATTACCCCAAAGGCATCTATCCAGCGATACCACCGGGCTTCCCATTCGGCATAGATAACCGTGCGATACCCCAACCGTTTCCCCACGACCAAAGCATAGAATTGATCCCCTCCGAGGAATAACACCACCCCCGGCGATCGCCAATCCCAATTTTCAGGCGTGTGACCCCGCAGTAAAAACGGAAAAAAAGCCGCGCTTTCTAGGACTCGATCCACCTCTGGATATTTTTGAACCACCTGGGCTTCATTGCCCATGGCATGGGGACAGGGCGACAACAACACCGAAATTCTCAGGCGATCGCGGCCATGACCCAACCGTTCCCGGAGAGCTTGAACCACTGGTTTTACCCAGGTTGTGACTTCCCCCGGCCCGTTCGATAAAATCACAATATCCGTTGCTACCATGCCGTTGACCCTTAAATTTCTCAAAATGCCTAACATTTCCTTTAATCCTTTAAGTTACCTTAGGCTAATCCCGTCCAACACACGGCTGAGGGAAAAACCGTCAATACAGGGTTAAATCCGTCTCCCAGGTTCGGAAACCTACACTCCCGTAAATCCCCCGCTTCCAGGCAAACTATAAAGGTAAGGTCTCAGACAAATCATCCTCGTTGGGTTTAACGTCTCCGGGCCTTAATGCACCTTTATAAGAACTTAGGAGTAAATTGACCGTTATGGGAAAAGTAGTTGGTATTGACTTAGGAACCACAAACTCCTGCGTAGCGGTGATGGAAGGGGGAAAACCCACCGTTATAGCGAATGCTGAAGGCTTTCGGACGACTCCCTCCGTTGTGGCCTATGCCAAAAATGGCGATCGCCTCGTGGGACAAATTGCCAAACGCCAAGCGGTGATGAACCCCGGCAACACCTTCTATTCCGTCAAACGCTTCATCGGACGGAAATTCGACGAAATCACCAACGAAGCGACCGAAGTTTCCTACAAAGTCCTACGCGATGGCACCGGTAACGTCAAATTAGACTGTCCCGCCCAGGGCAAACAATTCGCCCCCGAAGAAATTTCGGCCCAGGTTTTACGGAAATTAGTAGATGATGCCAGCAAATATCTAGGGGAAACCGTTACCCAAGCCGTGATTACCGTGCCGGCCTATTTCAACGACTCCCAACGTCAGGCCACCAAAGACGCAGGCAAAATTGCCGGGATTGAAGTCCTCCGGATTATTAACGAACCCACCGCCGCTTCCCTGGCCTATGGTTTAGACAAAAAAAGCAATGAAACCATTCTGGTGTTTGACTTAGGGGGCGGAACCTTTGACGTTTCCATCCTCGAAGTGGGGGAAGGGGTATTTGAAGTCTTAGCAACCTCTGGGGATACCCACCTAGGAGGGGACGACTTTGACAAAAAAATCGTAGATTTCCTCGCCGAAGAATTTAAAAAAGTCGAAGGCATTGATCTCCGTTCCGATAAACAAGCTCTCCAACGCCTCACAGAGGCCGCCGAAAAAGCCAAAATTGAACTGTCGGGAGTTAGCCAAACGGAAATTAACCTGCCCTTCATCACCGCCACTCAAGATGGCCCCAAACACTTAGATACCACCCTCAGCCGCGCTAAATTTGAAGAACTCTGTGCCGATCTGATTGATCGTTGCCGGATTCCCGTCGAAAACGCGATCCGGGATGCCAAAATTGACAAGAGTGCCTTAGATGAAATCGTCCTAGTCGGTGGTTCCACCCGGATTCCGGCTGTCCAGGAATTAGTCAAAAAAGTGCTGGGCAAAGATCCCAACCAAAGCGTTAACCCGGATGAAGTGGTCGCCGTTGGGGCCGCCATTCAAGGGGGAGTCTTAGCGGGTGAAGTGAAAGATATTCTCTTACTCGACGTAACGCCTTTGTCTTTAGGGGTAGAAACCCTGGGCGGGGTAATGACCAAAATTATTCCCCGCAACACGACCATTCCCACCAAAAAATCGGAAACCTTCTCGACCGCAGTGGATGGCCAAACCAACGTGGAAATCCATGTCCTGCAAGGGGAACGGGAAATGTCACGGGATAACAAGAGCCTGGGGACTTTCCGCCTCGATGGGATTCCTCCTGCCCAACGGGGTATTCCGCAAATCGAAGTCACCTTTGATATTGATGCCAACGGTATCCTTAATGTCACCGCCAAAGACCGGGGTACCGGCAAAGAGCAGTCCATCAGTATTACGGGAGCTTCTACCCTACCGGATACCGAAGTGGATCGCATGGTCAAAGAAGCGGAAGCCAATGCCGCCGCCGACAAAGAACGTCGGGAAAAAATTGACCGCAAAAACCAAGCCGATTCTTTGGTGTACCAAGCGGAGAAACAAATCAGCGAGTTAGGCGATAAAATTTCCGGTGCTGACAAGACCAAAGCCGAAGGGTTAATTAAAGACCTGAAAGAGGCGATCGCCGGGGAAAATGACGAGAAAATCCAAACCCTCCTGCCAGAACTCCAGCAAACCCTCTACACAATTGGCAGTAATATGTATCAGCAAGCCGGTGGCCCTGATGTCAGTAGTGGTGCGGCTCCGGGGGGGGATACTGGTTCGAGTACTGGCGGTGGCGATGATGTCATTGATGCCGAGTTCTCAGAAACCAAATAGAGCTTTTAGTTCAACCTCACAAGGACTATCCTCCTATACCTTAGGGGGATTTTTTATTAAATGGGTGGGAGGCATCTCCGCCGGATTAGCTATTAGCGCGTCCATTGCATTATTTGGCTTAGTGATTCGATTCGCTACCAACATCAATTAACTAGCAGAAAACCGGTCAATACCGGCGGGTTAATTAGGGCTGACTATCGACCGGGGGAGTGAGCCACAATCCCAACCGTTTCAAGGGTTCCAAGAGATTTTCCCGTTGATTAATTAAATAGATACTAATTAAGGTTAAGCCTACGCCAAAACTCTGTAGCGGACTTAACACCTCTCCTAAGATTAAATTGCCAAAACTCAACGCAAAGACCGGGGTTAAAAACGTTAAGGCACTTAAACTCGTCAAATTTCCCCGCGAAGCTAACCAAAAGAATACGCCGTAGGCGATCGCACTACCAAAAACGGTGGCATAGCTCAAATTTAACCAGCCGGAGAGGGAAATCTCCTGCCATTGTTGGGTTTCCCAGACCCAGGACAGGGCCATTAAAGGGAAAGCTCCCATAATCATGTGCCAACCCGTTGCTACCACTGGATCGGCCTCTCGACAAACAAAGCGAATTAAGACGGTGCCGATCGCCATGGACAGGGAAGCCAATAACATAAACCCTTCCCCACTGGGTTGGAAGAGGAGCCAAGGGTTAAGCTGGGTCAAAATGGCTTGAAAAATCTGCTGGGGGGCCACAGAAAATAATTGATAAAACCATTCATCCGGTAACCCGATCAAACTAATGCCGGTAATCCCGACGGCTAACCCTAGCCAACCCCATAACCCAATTTTTTCCTGAAATAACCAACGGGATAACAACGCCACGGCCAAGGGTTGGGAATCAATAATCACCGAACCTAACCCGGCCCCGGTGCGGGCTAATCCTTCGGCTAAAAATCCTTGGAATAACGTGCCATCTACCAGGGCAAACAGACTAATCCATAGCCATCCCTTTCCACTAATCGCCTGGGGCCGGCCACTCAAACCCGCCACTATCAAAACCAGAAAACCGGCGGGTAATAACCGCACACTGGCCACAAATAAGGGCGTGGTGTGGGGCATAACCCCTTTCATGGCCACCATGGCCGTTCCCCACAAAAAAAATGGACTCAATAACAGAATTGTTGACCAGAGGGGATGATTAATCTTAAGGTTCATGGGACAGAGAAGAAACAGCCGGTCATTAATTGTAACGAAGTCTTAAGCCAAGGCCGGCATTTCTCTAAATGGTACTTTCCCTGGGAGCCGAGGGGCGATCGCCGAACTGCCGGTTAACGGCCTTTCCCGACCGTAGGATAATGGACAGTTAAACGGATTGTGGAGAAGCAAAGGCGTGCTATTAACCAAAGGCGTTGAAGTCGAAATTTATACGGGAACCCCCCAGGGTGACATTGTGGGTTTGTCGGATCGCATTGTGCGCGATCTATCGGGTTTTGTGCGGGAACCGGACAGTCGCAATGTGGAATATACAACGGCTCCTTTTACCAACTATGAACGTCTCCTCTGTGCGCTGTTGAAACCCCGTCGGCAATTACGGGACTACCTGAAAACCCAGGGGGACTATACCTTAATTCCTGGCAGTTGTTTGCCCCTGGGCGGCGGCGATCGCTTCTATCGCTCCGATCCCCAGAATCCCTACCACAGTTATATTGAACAGACCTACGGCACGAAGGTGGTCACGGCCAGTATCCATATTAATATCGGTATTTCTGCCCCGGAACTGTTAATGCAGGCCTGTCGGTTAGTGCGAGTTGAAGCTCCCTTATATTTGGCCCTCAGTGCGGCTTCTCCTTTTTTTAATGGCCAAGTGACCGGCTACCATTCCACCCGTTGGCAAGTGTTTCCGAAAACCCCCCTCGAAGTCCCGCTTTTCACCAGTCATCACCATTTCATTCAATGGACAGAGGAGCAGTTAGACCTCGGCACCATGCAAAATGTGCGTCATTTGTGGTCTTCGGTGCGTCCCAATGGCGATAACCGTCCCTATAATTTGAATCGCCTGGAATTACGCATTTGTGATTTAGTGACCAATCCCTTGGCGTTATTGGCGATTATTGCCCTGCTCGAAGCCAGATTACTGCAACTATTGGCCGACCCGACCTTAGATCCTCTACAACAGAGTGTTTTTTCTCCCCCGGAATTGATGGCTCTCTGTGATGCCAATGAAACGGCGGCGGCTCACCAAAGTCTTGATGCGACGTTAACCCATTGGCGGGATGGTCGTTCCCTGTTAGCCAGGGATTGGATTGAAGAACTTTATCAGGAGGTCTTTCCCCAGGCGAAACAGCGGGGTTTTGGGTGTTTTTTGTTGCCGTTACTTTCTCTCCTGCGTGAGGGCAATCTGGCCCAACAGTGGCTCCACCAATACGAGCAGGGCCTCGATCTGCCGACGATTCTACAAGGGGCGATCGCCCATCTGGAAACCGAAGAAGCCCAATTGGAGGATTATCTTTGTCAAGCCTGGGGGACTAACAGACTGTAACCGATTCGGCCAAAAAACGTTACAAAAATTTATAAAAATTGCCGCCCTAGGGTCAGGGGGAAGGAATGATAAGCAATTTTTATCATTGGGTGATAATCTTCGACAATATATGGTTGCCCCGGCGACCCTCTCCCCTGGATGGTTAATCTCTCTCTTCATCAGTCAAGGTCTTCTGTCGTTATGGTCAAAATTGTCCTGGTTCATCCCCAAATTCCCCCCAACACGGGCAATATTGCTCGCACCTGCGCCGCCCTTGGCACGGAATTACATTTGGTGGGGCCTCTCGGTTTTGAAATCAGCGATCGCCATTTGAAACGGGCCGGGTTAGATTATTGGCCCCACGTTAAACTCCACTACCATCAACAAATCGCGGATTTTTTACAGCATTGGCAAGGCCGGGGCGGCAACTTAATTGGGTTTAGTGTGCGCGGGACTCAGAATTATCTTGGCTATTCCTACCAAGCCACCGACTGGCTCCTCTTTGGCAGTGAAACCGACGGACTCCCGCCGGACTTAATGGCCCAATGCCATCACCTCCTGTTTATTCCCATGCCCCATCCCCAGGTGCGTAGTCTCAATCTCTCCGTGAGTGCGGCGATCGCCCTGTTTGAAGCCTATCGTCAACTGGAGTATCCGCCAGAAACCCAGTCCTGATAAGGCATCGGGACAATTCGACCACTGACACAACCGATAAGAAATTTCTATCAGTAATCCGGCCCGATCCAGGGGCATGATCTGAGACAAGACAGGCCGATTTCTCGTCCGATAAGATAATCCCTATTGCCACTCTTTTCCCCTGCTCTGAATTGGGAGGGATCAAGATAAATCAAGCCTTTCTGGGAAACAAAATGACTTTTCCTGCGTCACTGCCCCCAGTTAACCTACTTCCTGGGGCCATCCCTTTGATGAGGTTCCGACTGAAGTTACTCCCGACTTGTCTATTTTTTCAAAGCACGCTAATCTTTCTAAGCAACACCCTAATGAGTATATTGGCTTAGGTCATGCTCCGATTCTACTGGTTTGTTCAGACTCAACGATTTAGCTTTGCCAGTCAATAAAAGCGTCTCCGCGCTCGTTCACACACAAGGAGGTTTTTCTTGAAAGACGTATTCACAACGAAGGTCACTCTCTTTCCGTCCGACCTGATGCCCAAAACGGATGGCGTTATGCCTCTGTGGGATCGAGTCGCTGAAATATCTTTGACCCCTAGCGAGGGATACCGTCGAGTTCGTCGGTCGGCTGCCATGCTGGGTTTAGCTCTTTCTATGGGCGCGTCAGGCTTGGTTTTGTCTTCTAAGGCAACGGCAGAGACTAGAGCGGCAACTCCTGAAACCACGATTAGTAATGTGGAGCGTGTGCCGGCGACGACTGAGACTCAACCCGTTACGACCCTATCAAGCCCGGTTGCGTTGCGTTCCCAAACCCCATCCCCTTCAACGGTCAAGATCGCTTCTCTCAATGCGGCTTCTGATGCGCCCCAGGCGATCGCCGTCATTCCGCCCCTCGAAGTTAGCTCAACCCCGTCAACGGTTGCGAGTGCTTCTCCTTCCAAGTCTCCGTTACTGCAACCGATTGCCCTTAAAAATTCTTCTAACCATGCTACGGCTGAACAACCGGTCGCTTTAGCGAGTCCAGCAACACCCACGCCGGTCACGGTTTCCGATGTGAGCCAACCCATTCAGGTGATCCCGGCTCCGGATATTCAAGGTACTCTCGCTCCGGCGGCCCAACAGGCTGGCGTGGTGACTCTCCCGACCCCGGTTGCGGCGGCCCCCCAGACCGTTTCTTTGCCTCCTCTGGCCCGTCCCATTCCGATCCAAGTGCCGGCCCCTGAACAGCAGGCCCCTCCGACGGTAATCTCCCCCATCAAACGGGAAGAAACGGAAATCAAGGCAACGAACCAAACTCCCACGGCGAATTCCAATCTTCCGGCGCTTCAACCTGTGACAGAATCAGTCACCCCCCGGACGACGGTGAAATCCCTAGAGGCCCCGGTGGCGATCGCCGTAATTCCACCGGCTACGGTACCGGAAACCACGCCCATTCTCCAGCGATCGGCGACAGACCGACCGATTCCTTCGACGGCTTCTGAAGTGACCCCGGTGGTCAATACCCCGGCTCCTCCCCAAATCATTAACCCCGTTGCGGAAACTACCGCCACTAGCTACCAAGTTCAATCGGGAGACACTCTTAATAACATCGCCCGTGACCATGGCATCAGCAAACAGGAACTTATTGAAGTCAATGGGTTAGATAATCCGAATCTTATCCGGCCTAACCAAAAATTAGTGATCCCCAGTTTGGTGAAAAATACGCTGCTGGCGACTGCTCAGCCCCAATTATCCTCGGAGGCTGTAACCCCGGAAGCCGTACAAGCCGATCATGTCTCCGTGCCAAAGTCCGTACCAAAGATTGTTAACACTTCCGTCCCCTCCAGGGTGACAACAACGGTGAAGGCAGACCAGCCCATTCCCATTGCGGTAGAAATGCCGGCTTCTCCCTACACTGCTCAGTTAAAAGCCGAAGTTGCGTCTATCCCAGTAGCCCAAACACCCAAGGCTCAACCGGGAACCCAACGTCCCATGGTGGTGAGTCAAGCGGCTGATCAAGACACCCTGGATGAAGCGATCAATCCCGAATGGCAAGATGAGCGAGTGTTACCCAGAAGTTATACGGCTCCTCGCGCTTCCTTCAACCAATTGCAACAGCGTTACCGTCCCACCGTCCGACACTCCGGTTTAGCCAACAGCCCCATTATTGGGACAGCCCCGGCGAATCCTCAAGACTATAACGACAGCCTCCGTCTGCCAGTCGGTCAAGAAGTTAGCCCTGAATTACCGCCTCTCAACGCGCCTCAGATGCCGGAGATGCCCACCCAATACACCAGCCACATTTGGCCAGCAAGGGGGGTTCTGACTTCTGGCTTTGGTCGTCGTTGGGGACGGATGCACAGAGGGATTGATATTGCCGCTCCTGTTGGGACTCCGATCTTTGCGTCGGCATCGGGAGAAGTGATTGCGGCGGGCTGGAATTCCGGGGGATTTGGTAATCTGGTTAAGATTCGTCATTACGATGGCAGTATTACCTACTATGCCCACAATAGTCGTATCCTCGTCCGCCCAGGTCAAATCGTCGCCCAGGGGGAACAGGTAGCAGAAATGGGTAGCACCGGTCGCAGTACTGGCCCTCACCTCCACTTCGAGATCCGTCTCAATGGAGA
>JAYKIP010000295.1:0-8371 GCA_035286205.1 Merismopediaceae cyanobacterium | reverse complement strand
CGGCGATCGCGGCGGCGGATCTGGCCATTACCAAATCGGGAACCGTGAATCTGGAAATTGCCCTGTTGAACGTTCCCCAGGTGATTCTTTATCGGGTCAGTCCCTTCACCATGTTTGTGGCACGGCGGCTATTCCGGTTTGATATTCCCTTTGTGTCTCCCCCCAATATTGTTCTACAACGACAGATTGTGCCTGAACTGCTCCAGGAAGCCGCTACCCCTGACAATATCTATCAAGAAGCCCTGAAATTTTTACAGCAACCGGCCCGGCGAGAAAAGCTACAGGCGGATTATCAACAATTACGCACAACCCTCGGCGAAGTGGGAGTTTGCGATCGCGCGGCCCAGGAAATTTTTCAGTTTGTGGCCGAGCAATTCCCCCACAAATAAAGCAGGGTCTCCCCTGCCCGACTTGCTAGAAAATGGTTGCTTTCTGGCGTTTAGTAAAGCTCTTCTTCCATATGGGTGAGGATCGTTACATCTGAGGTAGGGTAAGCAACACAAGTTAAAACATAGCCCGCTTCAATTTGATCATCGTCAAGGAAAGACTGATCGGATTGATCAACGGTACCGGTACCGGGTTGAATTTTCCCCGCACAGGTGGAACAAGCCCCAGCCCGACAAGAATAGGGAAGGTCTAGACCCGCTTCTTCGGCTGCATCGAGAATATAAGTATCATCGTCGCAGTCAATGGTTTTATTGATGCCTTCCTTTTCGTTGATCAATGTAACTTTGTAAGTAGCCATGAGGTTTCCTCTTTTCAAGTAAATCGGTGGGGTTCAGGCTCTGCGTCGTCTTTTGATTTTCCCCCAAAGGGGTTAAAGACTTACGAGACTAAACTTCCCCTTGCATACTAAGGGAAAATTTGCCATCCTTCCCTTGGTATTAGTAAAGAGATTCAGAGAGCCTATTAATATAAGTTTTGTTTATGTTAACTTAGGAGACGTTGGGAGATCCCTAGTCAGTTAGGGAAGGGCTAAAGCCTTGAAAAACAAAGCTTTGAGTACCCAGGTTAACGGTAAGACCGGGGAATCGGTTAGGATTATCTATCATTATCAATGACACTGATAAGCTTGGCTAAACGTTGATGTTTTTTAATCAGTACTCTATGGATTTGTCTGTTGCTATTACGCCCCCCTCTTCCCCTATCCGGGTTGGGATTGTCGGGACTGGGTTTGCGGCCCAACGTCGAGCCGAAGCGTTTCAAGCTGATCGCCGGGCGGTCTTAGTCGGAGTAACCGGCCATAGCCCGGAATCAACCCAAGCCTTTAGTCAACGGTTTAATGTTCCTGCGATCGCCGATTGGTCAACCCTAGTAACTCTGTCAGAGGTGGACTTGGTGGTGATTAGTACGATTAACCGGGATCATGCCGCGATCGCCCAAAGCGCTTTAGAGGCGGGAAAACATACAGTGATCGAATATCCGTTAGCCCTGGAAGTGGAAGCTGGTCGTCGGTTATTGGCCTTGGCCCAACAGCAGAAAAAGCTATTACACATTGAACATATTGAATTATTGGGGGGACTCCATCAAGCGATTCGTCGCTATTTGCCCGAAATTGGGGAAGTTTTTTATGCCCGTTATGCCACCCTCCAGGTACAAAACCCGGCTCCCCGGCGTTGGACATACCATCATCAAGATTTTGGCTTTCCTTTGACGGCGGCCCTCTCCCGGTTACATCGGTTTACGGATTTATTTGGCCCGGTGCTGGCCGTGACCTGTCATAGCCGATTTTGGGACATACCAGAAACGGATTATTTTCGGGCTTGTTTATGTAATGCCCAGTTACAGTTTCCCCAGGGATTAATGGTAGAGACACTCTATGGAAAAGGGGAAGTCTTTCATCAACCCGATCGCACGTTTATTCTCCAAGGCGATCGCGGCACATTGGCCTTTGATGGGGACAAGGGTTATTTAATTCGTGGGGAAGCAAAAACACCGTTAGAGGTGGGAGGGAGAAGAGGACTGTTTGCCCAGGATACCCAGGCCGTTTTGGATTATTTATACGAGGGAACCCCCTTATACGTGCAACCCACAGCCAGCTTGTATGCCCTCGAAGTCGCGGCGGCGGCTCAATTGTCGGCTCAATTATCGGCTCAACAGGGTCAAACCGTCTTTTTACCCGTAAAATAGCAATTCCTCAAAAGCAGATCGTTATAATGAAGCCAATTTAAAGTCTCCCTCTTTGCTTAAGCACTCTAACGGCGATCGCCTATGGTTAACCCCAGCCTACAATACCCACTCTTTGGCCCGGAAATTCTCTGTCCCCATTGTCATCAACCCATTCCCGCCCTGACCTTAACCGACAGTTATCTGTGTCCGCGCCATGGGGCCTTTGAAGTGGATCCAGCAACGGAGGTCTTAGTGCATTTACAGTCCGGCAGACATTGGCGATTCTGGCAGGGAAAATGGTATCGGCAACATACCCATCCCGATGGTATCCGCTTTGAAATCCATGAAGCCCTAGACCATCTCTATACCCAGGGGTATCGCGCCACCAAAGTCATTATTGCGGAACGGTATCGCCCCCTTGTGAGTGCCTACTTAGAACGCCAGACCGGTTGGCCCAGTAGCGGCGACAAAGAAAAACCCCGTCTGTACGGTTTACCGGTGGAATTTAGTCAAGACCCCTCGGAGGATCAACGCTGGCAAGTGATTAACTTTACCCTCGAAAAAGAACCGGGTGTGCCTAAACGCTATCCCTATTTTCGATTATTTGAATAACGGCTCGTTTACGACTTATTGGGGGAGCAACTTCTGCAATATTTCTTTATATTAATCCCGCCAGGAAATTCCTCAGAGATAATGAAGCCATTCAGTGAGGAAATTTTTTGGAGTGTGTATGACCGTCTCCTCTTCGCCCGTTTCCCTAGAAGAATCCCTGAAAAATCTCGGAGCTACGAGGGAGGGTCTCAGCCAAGCCGAGGCCAAGAATCGCCTACTGCGGGATGGCTACAACGAGTTACCAGAAAAAAAGGTTAGCACTTTTGAATTGTTGCTGTCTTATTTTTGGGGGCCGATGCCCTGGATGATTGAGGCGGCCATTATTCTCTGTGCTTTGGTCGGAGATTGGGTAGATTTTGGCATTATTGGGGCGTTATTGATTGGGAATGCCCTGATTGGTTTTTTTGAGGAAAAATCGGCGGGGGATGCGGTGTCGGCCCTAAAGGCTCAGTTAGCTCTCAATGCCAATGCGAAACGGGATGGCCAATGGATGACGGTACCGGCGCGGGAGTTGGTGGCCGGGGATATTATTCGCATCAAGATTGGGGATGTGTTACCGGCGGATTTAATTTTATTGGAATGCGATTCCCTGTCCATTGACCAGGCGGCTTTAACGGGGGAATCCCTGCCGGTGAATCGGAGTACGGGGGAAGAGGCCTATTCCGGCTCGATTTTAAAGCGGGGTCAAGCGGAGGCAGTGGTACAGGGTACCGGGGTGAATACTTTTTTTGGTAAGACGGCCAAGTTAGTTTCGGAAGCGGAAACTACGGATCATCTCCAGGAAGCGGTGTTAAAGCTCTCGGATTATTTGATCATTATCAATATGTTGTTAGTGGCGGCCATTTTGGTGGTGCGCGTCCATGGTGGGGATAATTTTATTCGGGTGTTGAAATATTGTTTGGTGTTGACCGTTGCTTCGATTCCTTTGGCGACTCCTACAGTTTTGGCGGTGACCATGGCGATCGGCTCTCAGTTATTGGCGAAAAAGAACGCCCTGGTGACTCGTTTGGCGGCGATTGATGAGTTAGCCGGGGTGGATATGCTCTGCTCGGATAAGACGGGAACTCTGACGTTAAATAAGTTAAGCCTGGGCGATCCCTATCTCCTGGAAGGTGTCAGTAATGAAGATTTGCTATTGGCGGCGGCTTTGGCTTCTAGTAAAGAGGATAATGACCCCATTGATTTGACGATTATTAATGGGTTAGAAACTCCCGATCGCCTCAAAACCTACACCATTAATCATTTCACGCCTTTTGATCCCGTCAGTAAACGCACAGAAGCCGAAATGACCGATGGAAACGGCCAAACTTTTAAGACCAGTAAAGGTGCGCCCCAGGTGATCCTAGACCTCGATCCCAACCGAGGTACATTAGGCGATCGCGTTAATGAGCAAATTCAAGCCCTAGCCAAACGGGGTTATCGTGCTTTGGGGGTAGCCCGTACCGATGCAACGGGAGTCTGGCACTTTTTAGGGATTATTTCTTTGTTTGATCCGCCCCGTCCCGATTCCCAAATCACCATTCAAAATGCCAAACGGTTGGGGGTTCCCCTCAAAATGATTACCGGTGACCAGGTGGCGATCGCCAAGGAAACCTGTCACCAATTAGGACTAGGGCAAAATGTCTTAAATGCCGAAATGTTCCGCCAAACCCCGGCGACCCAATTAACGCAACTGGGGCAACAAATCGAAGTGGCCGATGGCTTTGCCCAGGTCTTTCCCGAAGACAAATTTCATATCGTCGAAACCCTCCAAAAACGGGGTTACATTGTGGCCATGACCGGAGATGGGGTGAATGATGCGCCCGCCTTAAAACAGGCCAGTGCCGGGATTGCCGTTTCCGGAGCCACCGATGCCGCCAGGGCCGCCGCCGATATTGTGTTATTAACGCCCGGTTTATCCGTGATTATTGATGCCATTGAATTGAGTCGTCAAATCTTTTTGCGGATGAATAGTTATTGCATTTATCGGGTAGTAGAAACCATTCGCATTTTAATCTTTATTACCCTCGCTATTTTCGTCTATAGTTCCTATCCGGTAACCGTGATTATGTTAGTATTATTGGCCTTAATTAATGATGGGTCAATGGTCACGATCGCCTACGATAACACGACGATTCCGAAAACCCCCCAACGATGGAATATGCCCTATATTTTAAGCGTGGCAACGGTAATTGGCTTAGTGGGAGTGATTGAAACCTTTTTGCTTTATTACTACACGGAAAAATATTTGGGTTTATCCCACGATATGGTGCAGACCCTCGTGTATTTACACCTAGCCGTTGGCGGCATGATGACCATTTATGTGACCCGTGTGCAAGGCCCCTTTTGGTCAATTCCTCCGGCTCCAAAAATGTTAGCCGCGACAGGGTTATCAGTTGCCATTTCCACAATCATGGCTTGTTTCGGAATTTTAATGACTCCGATTGGAATTATGTGGACGTTAGCCAGTTGGGGTTATGCCTTTGTTTGGTTCTTAATTTTTGATTGGGTCAAACTCTGGCTCTATCGCTTACTGGATCCGAATAAAGTCGTGATTTTGGGAAGTCGTTACCTAAAACGTTGGCAACAATTAAAACGGTGATTTAATCCCCCCTATTTCCTCTTACTAAACAGAAAAATTAATGCCTAAAAGTTCTGATTACCAGAAGACTTGAGCCTAATTTATGAGCCTAATCTAGTTTAAGTTTTTATTAAGCTTATTAAGTTGCTCTTAAGGTTATATTAAGTTCTCTTAAATTTTTTTCTGGGATTGCCAAAAGTCGTTAGCATAGGTTTAAACCCTTTGGGCAATTGTTGATTTTTTTCCCTCACCTCTAAAACGAGATTGACTATGGCTTTACTGACCACGAATCCCCTGATCCAAGTGGAAGACGATCGCACTGGGCTAAGTGTGGAAACCCTCCGCCGGGCCATTGCCGATAATTTGTTCTACTTACAAGGCAAATATCCGGGCATTTCTACTCTCCACGATTGCTATATGGCCCTGGCCTACACTATCCGCGATCGCCTCCTGCAACGGTGGTTAAATACGACCCAAACCTATCTGCGACAGGATACCAAAGTGGTGTGTTACCTCTCGGCGGAATTTTTGGTGGGGCCGCACCTCGGCAATAATCTCGTCAATTTAGGATTAACGGAACCCGTAAAACAGGCCGTGGAAGATTCCGGCTTAAATCTATCCGAATTAATGGCGGTCGAAGAAGAACCGGGCTTGGGCAATGGCGGTCTCGGTCGGTTAGCCGCTTGTTATATGGATTCCCTCGCTAGTTTGGAAATTCCGGCGATCGGTTATGGCATTCGCTACGAATTTGGCATTTTTGATCAAGAAATTAAAGACGGTTGGCAAGTCGAAATCACCGATAAATGGCTCCAATTTGGCAACCCCTGGGAATTAGCCCGGCCTGAAGCCGCCGTCAATGTCAAACTAGGGGGTTATACGGAATCCTATCAAGACGATCACGGTAACTATCACGCCCGTTGGATTCCTCGTCAGGTATTACGGGGCATTCCCTACGATACGCCGATTTTAGGCTATAAAGTGACCACCGCCAATACTTTACGCCTCTGGAAAGCGGAAGCGGCCGAATCCTTTGATTTTCAACGGTTTAATGTGGGGGATTACTACGGAGCCGTTAACGAAAAAGTGGCTTCCGAAAATTTAACCAAAGTTCTCTATCCCAACGATGAACAACTCCAGGGGAAAGAACTACGGCTGGCCCAACAATATTTCTTTGTGTCCTGTTCCCTCCAGGATATGATTCGCATTCATCGGTTTGAACAGGAGAATTTAAAGAATTTTCACCAACATTTTGCGGTGCAATTAAATGACACCCACCCTGCCATTAGTGTGGCGGAATTGATGCGTTTATTAGTGGATAAACATCATTTAGATTGGGATACTGCCTGGCAGGTTACGACCCAAACCCATGCCTATACCAACCATACCCTCTTACCGGAAGCTTTAGAAAAATGGCCCCTGGAGTTATTTGGTTCTTTACTGCCCCGTCATTTAGAAATTATCTACGAAATTAACCGGCGATTTTTGGATGAAGTGCGCTTACGTTATCCCCACGATCCGGACAAAGTTGCCCGATTGTCTTTGATTCAAGAAGGGGATGAAAAATATGTGCGGATGGCCCATTTAGCCTGTGTGGGTTCCCATGCGATTAATGGGGTAGCGGCTCTCCATTCCGAATTATTAAAAGAAACCATTCTCAAGGATTTCTATGAACTTTGGCCCGAAAAATTTAGCAATAAAACCAATGGGGTAACACCCCGGCGTTGGATGGTGTTAAGTAATCCCCGCTTGAGTGAATTAATTACACGCCACATTGGCGAAGGCTGGATTAAAGACCTCTACCAATTAAAACAAATTGATTACCTAGTAGATTCCAGTGTGTTTCGAGATGAATGGCAAGCTATTAAGCGATCAATTAAAACCGATTTAGCGGGCTATATTCAACAGAAAAATGGTCTGGTGGTGAATCCCGATTCTCTGTTTGATGTGCAAGTCAAACGCATTCACGAATATAAACGTCAACATTTAAATGTGTTGCATATTATTCACCTCTATCTCCAGTTAAAAAATCATCCCACTGAAGAAATGCCTCCCCGTACTTTTATTTTTGGTGGGAAGGCGGCCCCCGGTTATTACATGGCCAAGTTAATTATTAAATTAATTAATGCCGTTGCGGAGGTGGTCAACCGTGATCCCGCCATTGGCGATCGCCTCAAAGTGGTCTTCCTGAGTGATTACAATGTCAAATTAGGGCAACGGGTGTATCCGGCGGCTGATCTGTCGGAACAAATTTCCACTGCCGGCAAGGAAGCATCGGGAACGGGAAATATGAAATTCTCGATGAATGGAGCCTTAACCATCGGGACGTTAGACGGGGCCAACATTGAAATCCGTGAAGAAGTCGGAGCCGAAAATTTCTTCCTCTTTGGTTTAACGGCGGCTGAGGTGATGAATCTCCAACAATCGGGTTATCGTCCCTGGGAATATTATCAAAACAATGAAGCATTAAAGGCGGTGATTGACCTCATTAACTCCGGCTTTTTTGCCCATGGCGATCCCAATTTATTCCGTCCCTTAACCGATAATTTATTATCCTCTGATCCCTTCCTCGTCCTCGCCGATTTTGCGGCCTATGTGGAGTGTCAAAAACAAGTGGGTCGCGCCTATCTCAATGCGGATCAATGGACAAAAATGTCTATTTTAAATGTGGCCCGTATGGGGAAATTCTCCAGCGATCGCTCGATTCGGGAATACTGCCAGGATATTTGGAATATCCAACCGGTCAATATTGAGCTACAGGATCTCTGTCCCGATGGTCAATGTTTATTAATTCGCTAAAAAGGATTTCACTCATCAGATTTTAAATAATCTGTTATGGCTCAAGGGTGTTGAGAGGGTTAACCGCAATGGATTAGGATCACACTCTTGAGTTTATCCCTTTAAGTAGTGGGGCGATCGCTTTTTATAAAAATAGATTCAGGAACAGTGTTAATAGGATTAACAAATCTAGTTCCGCAGAAGTTTGTGGCGATGAGAAAGGAGGGGACGACGACCGTTAAGAGAAGACGCAATCAAGAGGTTCCGTAGCCAATGCTCATGGTAACGGAATCCATTAAGACTCTCAAAAGGAGA
>JAYKIP010000294.1:0-7060 GCA_035286205.1 Merismopediaceae cyanobacterium | reverse complement strand
CGCCGTGCCACAAACATGGTGAAGGGACTGACCCGATAAAGAATCACCTGGGGAACGTTCAACAGGGCAATTTCCAGATTCACGGTTCCCGATTTGGTAATGGCCAGATCCGCCGCCGCGATCGCCGCAAGAGTTAAACCCGGTAAAAACGTCACCTGGAGACCGTAGCCTTTAACCGTCTCTTCAACGCGCTGACGGTAGGCTTCTAAAGAAATGGGCAAATAAAACTGAATCTGGGGGAAGGTCTGCTGTAATTTTTGGGCGGCCGCACAGATCACCGGCAGTAAAGAGGTCAATTCCTGCACCCTAGAAGCGGGTAAAAGTGTGACCATTAATTGATCCGGATCAATCCCCAACTGTTGACGAGCTTCAGCCCGACTGGGAGCCTGGGCAATACGATCTAAGAGGGGATGACCCACCCAAGTGACATTGACTCCCTGGGAACGGAAAAAATCCGCCTCGCCCGGAAAAATAGCCAAAAGCCGATCCGTAATCTTCACCAGTTGCCGCACATTGCCCGCCGTCGGAGACCAGATCCAAGCCTGGGGCGCAATATAATAAACAATCGGAATCCGGGGAAACTCTTGACGAATATAGGAGGCGATCGCCACATTGGGCCCCATATAATCAATCAAAATCACCAAATCCACCGGCTGTTTTTTGAGATAAGCCTTAACCCGTTGTTGAATTTGCCAGGTGGGCCACAGAAAACGCAACGACTCCGATAACCCCACCGAACCAATTTCCGCCGTATTGGCCAGTAAGGTTGCCCCGGTCTGGGCCATTAAATTTCCCCCTAGGGCGATCAACTCCAACGACACGCCCCGCTCCTCTGCCAACCGTTGGAGAGCCTGAATTAACAAAGAGCCTTGTAAATCCCCTGAAACTTCTCCTGTACTAATTAAAATACGCATTCTCATTTCCCAAACAGCACTGACCCATCTTGCCACTTTTTGACAACCCTGTAACCAAAATCCGTCTTCCTACGTCTTTATCCCTGGGTTTAAGCGTTAAACTAGAAAAACCGACTGGAAGTAACTATGCAGGGAACCCTCAATGAAATTGACATTCGCAGTATCCTGCAACTCATTGAACTAGGGCAACGTACTGGAGAACTATTCGTTGAGGTCTGTCCCCCGGCAATGGGTCAAGGCAGTTCCCCCCCAGACTCCAAAGATTATTGGGTCGTCTTCTTTGTCAATGGTCAGATTATCTATGCCGCCGATAAACACTATGGCTATCTGAAACGACTCCGGGACTACCTACAACGTTTTCAACTGAAAGAGAAAATCCCGGCGATCGTCGATCCCCCCTTAGCCACCTTTCATACCCCCGAATATGCCTGTCTCTGGCAACTCCTCGCCAAAAATAGCCTGACCCCCCATCAGGCCCGTCTAACGGTACAGTCCATGGTGCAGGAAGTTCTTTTTGATCTGCTCAGTCTCCGACAGGGCAACTTTATTTTTACCCTAGGCACCGCTCTCGATCCGCCCCTCACCGCCTTTGAGATTTCCCCCCTCTTGCTCCAAGCCAGCAAACAACTCCAAGAATGGAAGCAATTTCATCCCTGGTTACAATCTCCTGACCAATTACTGATAATTACCAATTCGGTCGGACTACAAACCACCCTATCGCCCCACCTCTATCAACAAATCTTGACCTGGGTTACGGCCAAAACCTCTCTACGTCAACTCGCCCGCTATCTCCATCGAGACTTGCCCACCGTTGTCCGGGGCCTTTTACCCTATATCGAGACGGGACTCCTCAGTTTTGAGCGGCTCCCTCTCCCCTCTTCCCCGGCTCCTTCGCCCTGGGACACCTATCCCGCCGATCTGGCCCCCACCGTTGTGTATATTGACGATGATTTAACCATTGGTAAATATGTGGAGGACGTTTTGGCCCGCCGGGGCTACGCGGTCAGTCTCTTAACCGATCCCCTCGAAGCCCTCGGTCAAGTGTTCTACCTCCAGCCCAGTTTGATTTTTTGCGATATTTCGATGCCTAAGCTCGATGGTTATGAAATTTGCGCTATGTTAAGGCAGGCCTCAGCATTTCGCCAAATACCGATTATTATGTTGACAGGAAAGGAGACTTTCATGGATAGAGTTCGCGCCCGCCTGGTCGGAGCTACGGATTATTTGACCAAACCGTTTGGGGAGGGAGAATTATTACTATTACTGGAGTCTTATCTTCCTAAACCTGTCACTGCCAAGGAAATGATGGGATAGCTCTACTTGTCGTTGTCTCCGGTTCTCGGTATCTTGGGTCAGTCCATTAGCGGGAAAAATCCCGAAAGGGCTACGCTTTTAGTGACATTTTAACTACTATGATAATAGCGGGGAAGCGGTATCAGTCGCCCCACCAGTCGCCTGGTGGCTCCCTGGGTTCTCCGCAAGCCAGCAGATAGGAAAGGTATGAGCGAAGTTTTGCTTGTCGAAGATAGTCCTGTTCAGCGGGAGGTCATCTCCAACATGTTACAGAAACATGGCTGGAAAGTGACGATCGCCTGTGACGGGGTAGAAGCCCTGGAACAGTTGCACAAATTCTGTCCTGACTTAGTGGTATTGGATATTGTTATGCCTCGGCTGAACGGCTACGAAGTCTGTCGGCGCATGAAAGCTGACCCCAAGACGAAAAACGTGCCGGTCTTGATGTGTTCCTCTAAAGGGGAAGAATTTGACCGGTATTGGGGAATGCGTCAGGGGGCCGATGCCTATATTGCCAAGCCCTTTGGGGAAGCAGAATTTATTGGCACGATTAAACAGTTATTGCGGGGTTAAGCAATCCCGGTTTAGGGCGAATGGGTAGGAGGTGGCCATGGCAGACAATCCAGAGTTATTGACCGAAAAGGTGTCAGACCTCGATGCCGAATTTCAGACCATTCAGGGGTTTGAAGGGGAACTCCATCTGCGCTTTTATTTGCCGTCCCAGGAAGAATTTGCACTGCCGGCGATCGCCATCCGGGAAGTGATGCAGCAATCCCCGGAACGGATCACCCCCATACCGAATGCGTCTCCCTTACTCCTCGGTACGATTAACCTCCGGGGTCAGGTTATTTGGGTTGCTGACCTCGGCCAATTTTTAGGCAATCCCACCAGTATTAATACAGACCGCCCTGAAATCCCCGTCATTGCCATCGAAGACCAGGATACCCTGCTGGCTCTGGCGATCGAAGGATTAGGCGAAATGGAATGGCTGGATATTGAACAGCTCCAGGCCTCCAACAATGTTCCCGATCATATTGCCCCCTACGTGCAGGGAGAATGGTTATTACCGGGCGATCCTCCTCAAACCCTCCGTCTTCTGGATCACATTGCTATCCTACGGTCAGCCCGTTGGGCCACTTAAATCTGATTCAGTCTCATTTAGACGGTTCTTCCCATTGATGCTCAACGCTTAACTATCCATTAATCACCATTCACTATCGAGGCACCATGGCATCCGAGAAAGACTACTCAAAACTCTATGGACAGGCTTATGCAGCCTATGGTCAAGGCAACTACGAAGAAGCGGCCCGCCACATCGAGGAAATGGAATCTGTCTATCCCGACGATCCCAATGTCTTACTCTTGGACGGCCATATTCAAATTGGTCTGACTCGTTACCCGATCGCCCAGGAAAAATATCAAGCGGTCTTACAACTCACTGATCGCCCCGACTTGCGGGATTGTGCGGAACAGGCCCTCGCGCAAATTCAACAGTTAAGTGAGAGCGGACACCCCAGTGCCAGCCCTGCCGGTTCAGGAACCCCTCCAGGCGCAGGAGACGACGACGATTTTACCGACGAATTTAACTTTAGCGAATGGCAAGCCGCCGAACAGGAGAATTGGGCAGGCGAAGATTTTGACGGTTTGGATTGGGATAGTGCGGTCTTTAATGCGGATGAAGCCGGAGAACCCACCCTGGGTAAATCTCCCTCCGAACCCTTTGCCAATCCCTTTGCCACCACCGGCGTGAGTACCGGTACCTCGCGGCCTGGTAGTAGCGATCCCTTTGAAGCCAATCCCTTTGCGATTAATGAGGTGGAGGGCTTTGTGGATTGGGAAGGCGGCGACTTTCTCCCGACCGATGACGATAATGATGAGGAAAAAACCCTCTTACCCGGCATGGGGGAATCCACCTTTGTTGTGCCTTCCGATATTGCCGCCCAACAACAATTTCAACACACGAAGGAAAACACCAGTAGCGGGCCGACCTATCAACCCTGGCAAGGAGAAACCGAGAACGAACGCCTAGACCCAATCTTTGACAATGAATTAGTCCCAACGGTTCAGTCGTCCCCTTCTAGTGGTAGTTCCGTGTTATCCGATCTGGATGCCTTTAGCACGGCTAACCTAGACGGCCTAGGGGATTTCGACCTAACGGATATCGCTCCCGAACTGCCGGATTCCACCCTGTTTACCCAGGGCAGTATGCCCCTAAGTCCCCCAACAGCGGGTATAGACATTTCCCTAGGGGATGACCTAGGGGGAGATACCAGTGTGGCCAGTTCCCCGCCTCCCGGCATGGTGACTTGGCTAAAACCCGATGATAGTCTGGCTGGGGAGATGTCGGGAGCCTCCAGTCGTTTTGTGAAACCCACCGTTGAGGTTGACCCCGGTTGGTTAGGGTGGTTTGTCAATGCGCCGTTAAAACGGAAACAACTTTATGTGGCGATCGCCTCTGGCTTAACCTCGGCCCTAACGGTACTGGTACTGAATGGCATTACCTCCGTTAAGAGTTCTCCGGCCCCATCCTCCCCCAAAACGACGGTCAAAGCCAGTCCCAACCCACCCAAGGGCGGTAAAGATACCCCTGCTCCAGCCAAAAAGGGCCCGGAGAAAGCCGCTAAACCCAGCGCCAGTAGCAATAACGTCGGGGTTGTGGCCCTGGGGACAGCCATCGCCGTGGCCGGGATCACCTGGCTGATGAGTCATCTTTTGATTCGCCAGGTACGCCGCACCATTGACGAACTCCAAAATCAATTTGACGCGATCTATGAAGGCAACTTTAACGTGCGGGCCAGGGTGTATTCCGAAGACGAACTGGGTCAACTCGCCCAACGTTTCAACTATATTTCCCAGGTCATCCTCACCGCCACCAGTGAAGCCCAGGAACGGGCCGCCGCCACCGAAAAAGCCAGAGAGAAATTACAGCGTCAAGTGATTCGCTTACTGGATGACGTGGAAGGAGCCTCTAGGGGGGATCTCACCGTTCAAGCGGAAGTGACGGCCGATGAATTGGGAGCCGTGGCCGATGCCTTTAACCTGACCATTCAAAACCTGCGGGAAATCGTGCTTCAGGTGAAAAAAGCGGCTAAACAGGTGAACCGTAACTGTACCGATAGTGAGGCATTTGCCCGCAATAACTCCAGTGATGCACTACGGATGGCGGAGGAATTAGCGGTGACGTTGAACTCTGTTCAGTTAATGACCGAATCTATTCAACGGGTAGCCGAAAACGCCAGGGAAGCCGAAGAAGTGGCCCATACCTCGTCCCTAACGGCGTTGAAAGGGGGCGAATCAGTAGAGCGGATGGTCTCCGGTATCTTACAAATTCGAGAAACGGTGTCGGAAACGGCCCGCAAGGTGAAACGGTTAGCGGAGGCTTCCCAGGAAATTTCTAAAATTGTGGCGGTTATTTCCCAAATTGCGTCCCGAACCAACCTGTTGGCGTTAAATGCTTCGATTCAAGCGGCGAAGGCAGGGGAAGCGGGCCGAGGGTTTGCGATCGTGGCGGATGAAGTGCGACAACTGGCAGACCGTTCCGCTAAGTCTCTGAAGGAAATTGAGCAGATCGTGTTACAGATTCAGAGTGAAACCGGGTCAGTAATGACGGCAATGGAAGAGGGCATTCAACAGGTGATTGACGTGACCGATAAATCCGAACAATCGAAGCGATCGCTGGAGGATATTATCGAAGTTTCCAATCGCATTAACACCCTGGTGCGTTCGATTACCGCCGATACAGTCAAACAGAAAGATAATTCCGGGGCAGTGGCCCAGGTCATGCAATCCATTGAGTTGACCGCCCAGGAAACCTCCCAGGAATCGCAACGGGTCGCCGGTTCACTGCAAACCCTCGTTTCCATCTCCCAGGATCTGCTGAACTCCGTAGAACGGTTCCGTCTGGAAAAAGGCTTGAAATCCTAGGGAATTTCCGGCTAAAGATTGAGGGGAAACAATCCTGGAGCTGGGAAGCGGTTGCTCCTGGCGGGGGCATAGCCGATAATGGCCAGGGATTCATTAGTCCGGGCTGAGAAAGTTAAACGGTTTTAGTGTGGGAAATCATCAGATCAATATCTGGTTAGAGCGATTGATCGCCGCAATCTTTTTGGCCGGTCAAGTTTTTTGGCATATCTTGCAGGGGCGTATCCACCGGCGCAATACCCTCGACCAAATGAATATTGTGGGGCCAGCTTCCACCTCGATCGCCCTGATTACCGCCGGCTTTGTGGGTATGGTCTTTACCATTCAAGTGGCGAGGGAATTTATCAACTTTGGGGCCACCAGTACCGTTGGCGGGGTCTTGGGGTTAGCCCTAGCCAGGGAATTAGCCCCGGTATTAACCGCCGTTGTGGTTGCCGGTCGGGTTGGCTCGGCCTTTGCGGCAGAAATCGGCACGATGCGCGTCACCGAACAGATTGATGCCCTGTATATGTTAAAAACCGATCCGATTGATTATCTGGTGTTACCCAGGGTCATTGCCTGCGCGGCCATGTTGCCCATTCTGACCCTCATGTCGTTAATTGTGGGGTTAACAGGGGGCGTTTTTATTGCCTATAGCCTTTACGATATTAACCCTTCGATTTTTTTGCAGTCTATTCAGAATTTTGTGCAGTTATGGGATGTGTTTAGTTCCTTAATTAAAGCGGGAATTTTTGGAGCCATGATTGCGGTCATTGGTTGCAGTTGGGGCTTAACGACAACAGGAGGAGCCAAGGGCGTGGGGCAATCTACGACAACGGCGGTGGTAACTTCTTTATTAGCGATTTTTATTATGAATTTTTTCCTGTCCTGGGTGATGTTCCAGGGAACGGGCAATGCGGATGTGGGCTAAAAAATCGCTGTCAAAGCGCACA
>JAYKIP010000293.1:0-3552 GCA_035286205.1 Merismopediaceae cyanobacterium | reverse complement strand
GGTAGAAGAATACTTGGAACACCATCAAAACTCATCAAACAAGGGGAGCGAAGACTTTATGTTGGAGTAAAGGACTTTTAGTCCTCATTCAACCTCTGCACTTTCAGTGCAGAGTGGTTTAGTTTAGCAGGCTTATTTTTTTTATTGTTGGGATTTGTAACTAAAGTCGGAGGTGTTATTGAGGTTGATCCTAGCCAGCGTAAATGGATTCTTCCGGTTGGTTTTTTTCTGCTGTCCATTGGATTAGTGATTACTTTTAAGCCTACTTCTCCAGTTTCTAATTGTCCTTATGTACTAGATAGAGTCGGCTCTGTTGCAGATTGGCAAAACTTACTCAATGGTTCAGGCTATGGCCCGTTAGAGGTTACAGATGAGATGGATGAAGTAACCAAAACAGAAACTAAGAGATTTCAAAAGGATTTAGGATTAGCAGTAACAGGAAGTGTTGATTCTGGTACATGGAATGCGGGGGTAAAGCATAAAAAATTACCTGAATGGCTTGAGCAACTACCTAATAACTGTGATAAAAAATAAGCCGATTACCCGCCGGATCATAAACCAAGAGTTCTCGACCATGGGAAACCGTTTGAATCTTCCAGGTCTGATCATAGCCAATCCGTTGTAAATGGGCGATCGCCGCCTCTAGGTTATCCACCGTAAAACAGAGACTTAATCCACTCAGTCGAGATTGGGAAAATTCGAGTTCCTGATCCGCCTGGGGAACAAAAATCGCTAACTTCAAACCCGGCAGTAAAAATTCCGCATAACGGTGGGCCTGATAAACCTGGGGTTCCTGTTGGCAGAGGGTTCGATAAAAGGTCACAACCTCCTCAAAAAGCATTGTCCCCAGAGCGATAAAGGTAGTGTTAATTTGCACGTTTCACCCAAGATTCATTCTGCCTAATCTTCCAACTGAGTCAGAATCTCAACCCCCGTTTCCGTAACGGCGATCGTATGCTCAAATTGAGCCGATAACTTACGATCTTTAGTAATAGCCGTCCAACCATCTTCTAACAAAATATGCTCATAGGTTCCCTCATTGATCATCGGTTCAATGGTAAAAACCATCCCTGGACGCAATTTTTTCCCCTTCCCTCGCACCCCAAAATGGGGAACCTGGGGCGGTGTATGAAAAATATGACTAATGCCATGACCGACAAAATCCCGAACTACAGAAAATCCGTGACCTTCTGCGTATTCCTGAATGGCCGCACCAATATCCCCAATTTTGCCCCCAGGCTTGACCGCCGCAATCCCTCGATAAAGACATTCTTCCGTTACTTGGACTAATTTTTGGGCTACTGGCGAAGGGGTTCCCACAAAAAAAGTCCGCGAACAATCCCCATGGTAACCATCTACAATGGGCGTAACATCAATGTTAATAATATCGCCTTCCTTTAAAATTTGTTTGGGGTTAGGAATACCATGGCAAATCACCTCATTAATGCTCGTACAAATTGACTTAGGAAACCCGTTATAGCCCAGGGGCGCACTCACGGCTCCTCGCTCTGCTGTCCATTGTTCTGCTAAATCATTGAGTTCTTGGGTGCTGACTCCTGGCTTGACCAGGGGAGCCAAATAATCGAGGAGTTGAGCGGCTAATTGTCCCGCCCGACGCATTTTTTCAATTTCACGCTTAGAGAGAAGAGTAATGCTTTCGCCCATGGATTTACATATTGAGGAATCATTGTATTTTGTGGTGGTTTAGCACCCCATGATTGGGATTTTAACGCTTGCCTCTGCATTAGTCATTAGCAACAAGGGGCAGACTTTTTCCGAAAAAATCCCGAATCTTTGCTGATTTTATCATTATTGTTTATTTAGAGGCTCTTGGGGATCATCTTTCTTTTCTTGGGCGTAGAGACTGACCAGACGCGCCACGATGACGGCTAGGTAAATTTGACCAATCACGGCTTCTAGGTTCGATAAAATCATGGCCACTCGATGGACGGGAACCACATCTCCATAACCGACAGTGGTTAAGGTCACAAAACTAAAATAAAAGGTTCGGTAGAAGGGCATCTCCCGTGAAAAAGCAGCCGGTTCAAAGAGCAGTAGAATTTCATACAATTCAAACCAGGCTAATCCCAGCATTAGATAGACACAAATTCCCCCGGTAACCGTATCGCCCGTGACTTGTTTCGCTTGAAAAATCCCTTTCAGAATAATTACAATGGAGCTAACGAGAAAGGTAAACTGAACCAAACGGTTAACTAAGGCAATCCCCCATAAACTTTCATCTTCAATCCAAATAATATAACTACTCAAGATAAAGCTTAAAATGGCGATCGCCCGTAATAAATGAAGCTGGGAACGCCGCAGATTGAACGTTTCAATGACAAATAAAACGGTGAAAAGAAACAACGCACCTAACGTGATCGCGCCTAGGGAACCGTGATCGTCAATGGTGGCAAAACCCACAAAAATGACGAGTAAAGACAAAAAGAGATGCTGGTAAGGATTCCGATAAAAGGCCCGCCAACGATGCTCCAGAATCGTTTGCCATCGCTTACTCATAGAGAATATAGCACCAGTCTGGGAAGAGCCATCCTATGGGTAGCCATCAGGGATTTTGTCGCTCCCCTCTAAAACAGGATTTATCGTTTAAAACGGAGAGGGAGGGATTCGAACCCTCGGTACGGCCTTACGATCCGTACAACAGATTAGCAATCTGCCGCTTTCAACCACTCAGCCACCTCTCCAGGCATTAAGGCAATTATAACAGAAGTCTCGACCAAATAAACAGTTTTTCCCAAAAGTTGATGAAATTGAGTTTGGCAAGGGTTGGGGAACCCAGGGGAGCAAAGGAGGGATAGCAGGGGAAGATTGTGTTGTTTTTTCCCGTTTTTCTCACCGTAAGGCGAGGTTACGGACTCCTGCTCTCTCCCAGGGAGGATTCAGACTCACTTCTCGGAAAGAAAATGTTACCCTGGAGTGAGACTGTGGAATATTAAGAGTGATCAAGATCAACTTGTTAGTGGGTCACCCATCACAGCTATTGAGCAAAACTATGATAAGCAGTCTTTCTCAGTTCGACAGGGTATTGGCAATGGATAATTTTCGCCCTCGTCCATCGTTGGCAGTTCCGCTTACGGACGACTCTAACTCAGGGGATTTCACCGATATAGATGTGATGTCACCGGCGGATGAAGCGGCCTTAACCGGGGAATTGCCGGATTTGGTCTTGTCGGAAGTGGTCAGTCGGCAACGGGCTTCTACTGACTTAGTGCGTCTTTATCTTCAGGATATTGGGCGGGTTCCACTCCTCAAAAAGGAAGAAGAGATTAGCAAGGCCCAGCAGGTGCAACGCTATCTTCATCTGGTGGAACAACGGGCGATCGCCGCCCAGGAAGGTAACGCGTTACTGGCCGAATTTATTAGCATCATTCATCTTCACGACACCTTTGTTTCCCAACTAGGCCATCGTCCTTCCTTTGAACGGTGGGCAAAAGCGGCCCAGACCGACGTGGCTACCCTCAAAACCACCCTCAGCGAAGGCAAACAGGCGTGGGCCAAATTGGTGAATCTTTCGGTGCAGGAACTGGAACAGGC
>JAYKIP010000292.1:0-3373 GCA_035286205.1 Merismopediaceae cyanobacterium | reverse complement strand
GTCTGCTTGGGTTGCATAATTTTCAGGTCTTGATCCGCCGTTAAGCCAAAGAGATCCATCACCTGTTGCACCATTTCCCGATGTTGTCCCGTCAAGACCACCTGGGTTTGAAACTGGGGAGACCGTTGAAAGGCTTGGATCACCGGAGCCAATTTAATCGCTTCCGGACGAGTGCCGAGGGTAATACAAACGGAAAGGGGAGAAACTACCATGAAAAATGATGGTCAGGGATCGAGAAGGTTTGGGGGGTTTACGCTAGTCTTTTAAATATACGGTAAAAACCGACGTTAACCATCAGGAAACTTTGCTCCCGGCCTAATCTTCTCTATGGCGAATACCGATCAAAAACATCCCCAGGAAAAAAACGATCGCCTCATTGTGCATCAACTGTTGAGGGCGAAACCGGAACCCTTTAACTTGGCCGAATTGGCCCGTTTACGCATTCGTTACCATAATTTTCCGGGAGCTAGGGCCATTCAACGGGATTTAGATTACATCTTGCAACAATGGCAATTAACGGAAGAGGAATTATTCGCCAAAACGCGGGCCATCTATGCCTCTGGCCAAGCCTACCAAATTCGTAATGCGGAAGAGTCAGAAGATTGGGTTTAACGGGAATTTGCACCGGATTAAAGCTAACCGGCCAAAACCTCCGAGAGATAATCCGCCGTAGATTCCACCAAAGAAATGGCTTGTTCATACAGCATCCGGGTAGGGCCAATCACCCCGACACTGCCCACCGGTTGCGTCCCTTGGTAATAAAAAGCGGACACTAGGGTACAAGGGCGCATAGATTCCAGGGGATTTTCCGAGCCAATACGGATCGTGACGGTTTTAGGATAATCCTGGCCGGGCGTTTGTTCAAAGACTAAGGGAAATAATTGATCCTGTTCCTGCTCTAATAAATGCAAGAGCATTTGGATCTGTTCGAGTTGGGAAAATTCCGGCTGGCGAATGACTTCCGAAACGCCATGGATGGCCATGGGCATGGTTGTTTGAGGCTGGAAAAAAGGCGAGAGTTGTTGAATGAAAGTTTTGAGAAAATCCGTATAGTGAATAAAGTCTTGATCAATTTCTGACCAGTTTAAATTCGCTAATTGGCTGAGGGTTTTCCCCCGGAGTTTATGGTTTAAAAAGTTCGATAAAATTTGTAATTCTTGATCCAGGGCTTCCGGGCTTTCGCTATTGGCCAATTCGACTGGCAGTTCCATTAAAACCGACTGGGTGTGATAACTATCGGTGACTAAAATAATCATCACTTGATGGTTGGCCAAGGGTAGCAATTGCAGATGGCGAAGTTGTACCGTCGAGGTTTGGGGAAAGGTAATCAGGGCAATATACCCCGTTAAATTGGCCAGTAATTGGGTCGCTCGTTGTAATAACCCTTCAAATTGCCGCGATTCTTCCTTCAGGGTTTGATGGAGTTTGCGCTCTAGGGTTTTACGGGTCTTTTGACTAACGGTAAGCAGTTGATCCACATAAATGCGATAGCCCCAATCCGAGGGAATGCGCCCGGCAGAAATATGAGGTTGATAAAGTAAACCCACTTTTTCGAGTTGTCCTAAGGCATTACGAATCGTCGCTGAACTAATGGGAAAGTTATATTCTTCTAATAACGTTTTTGAACCGACGGGTTCTGCCGTTGCAATATAATGTTGTATGGTCGCTCGTAGGATCGTTTGATAGCGATCGCTGAGTTGAATGGGAGTTGACATTTTGAGGGATTAGGGATTAGGAGATTGGGGGACTGGGAGATAAGTTTTTGATAATTAATGAATAATAAAAATTTAGAATGAATTACACGTTGGGAAAGTTATGGCAAGGGGATTTAATAACGCGGTAAGTTGGAATCAACTTCTCGTGAATAGGCATCTATCCCTCCAATCACATTTTTGACCTGGGTAAAGCCAATATTCCGTAACCATTGACACATTCTTTCGGAACGCATCCCGTGATGGCACAATACCAATGTTTCTTTTTTGGGATCGTATTTTTTGAGAATCTGCTCTGACCAGTGGGTAAAATCACTCAACGGTAAAATATCAAAGCCTTCGATATGGGCGATCGCCACCTCATGGGGTTCCCGCACATCCATCAGTTGCAGTGGGGGTTCGGCTTGCTTGAGACGTAAGGCTAGTTCTTGAACGGTAATTTCTAAAACGGGTTTAGTCATGCTTAGACAGGATTTTATGATAAGTGTTTTCTAAGGTAACAGGTTGCTTGCGGAAAAAACGAGGGAAAGAATTGATTTTTGCAAATCGTTAAAATGGCCTCGGAGGGGCCTTTCGCCCCTGATAATGGGAATGCTGACCTAGCCGTTTTTGGATGAATCGTGAAACCCCGTGCTTTTTTCCTGACTCTTGCTCTCCTGGTAATTGTTTCCCTAGCGATCGCCTCTGGGGGAGTCTATTGGGTGTTGGCCCAGAGTCCCCTCAGTTTGTTGTCGGGTGGGGTCACGCGATCGCCCCTGGCCACGGCCTTTGTGCCGAAGCAAACGACGGCTTTAGTGTCTCTGTTAGTGAGTCCCAACCGCTTAGAAGCCTTTAGTCAATGGATTGCTCAACCGGCCAAGCGTCGGCAAAGTCAGCGCGAGATTCGCGAATTTGAACAGAGTTTATTGGCGAAAACGGGGCTGAATTACCGGAGGGAAGTCCAACCCTGGCTAGGGGAAGAGGTGACATTAGCGGTCACGTCGTTGGATTATGACCGAGATAGTGCCAATGGCAGTCAACCGGGCTATCTGCTCATCGTGGAAACCCAAGACCCCCAACTCAGCAAAGAATTTTTACAACTTTCCTACACCGAATCGGCGATCGCGGGCGATGTGGAATTAGTGAGCGATACTTACCAGGGAGTCAATATCACCTATAAGCGACCCCTCACCCCGGTTCCCAATAATCAGTTTTTAGCCCAGGCAGTGGTCGGCAATTATGTCCTATTTGCCAATCATCCCAAAGTATTACGGGAAGCCCTGAATACGGCCCAAGCCCCAGAACTCAGTTTAGGTCAGACTCCTGCCTATCAAGCGGCTCTGAAAACCATTGATCAACCCCGCATTGGGCTGTTGTATGCCAATTTTCCCGCTCTTTCCGCCTGGCTGAGTCAACAACCAAAACCCACACAACCGGACATTACCCAGACTTTAACGGTAACGTTGGCTCTCAAAGCCCAGGGACTATTGGCCCAAACGGCCTTAATTGGGGTCAATGGTGAGCAATCTCCGGTCTTAAATCAACCGGTGAGTTTATTAACGCAAATCCCAGAGCAGAGTTTACTAACTGCCGCCAGCCGTGATTTACAGCAATTTTGGCAACAGGTGGAAACGGCCTTAGCTCCCCAGAGTCCTTTGCAAGGGTTAGTGCAAGGCTTTATT
>JAYKIP010000291.1:0-6201 GCA_035286205.1 Merismopediaceae cyanobacterium | reverse complement strand
TTGATGAAAATTTAGCCTCTAGCCTGAATCTCTTTATTATTACTTCGGCGACTAACTTAAATAGAATTGCGCCTTTTGTACGAAATATTAATCAAAACCATCATTTAAAAGCGTTACTCATTCGGGCAGATGTGGATGCTATTTGGCTACCTCAGATTTTTGACCGGTCAAATTTAAGAACCCTACGCCATACTTTGATTTTTAATCAATCCCATAAAACTTTGCCCCAACGGGTGATTAATGCCTGGGATTGGGAGGCGCAAGATCAATTAATCGCCAATGCGACTCAGATCGGCGATCGCCTTTTAGTGGTTAGTTGTGCTTTAGAAAAAATTGAAGTGGCTTTTAACGATTTGCCCAGTTTAAAAGTGATTCCAGAAGGGGAGCGGGGAAATTTTATCCTTGCGGAGGAAGGGAGCTATCTATACTGGCCCCAATCGGATATTCATTTGGATCTAGAGGCTTTACGTTATGTGGTTGATCCAGCCGTTAAAATGAGAATGGATACCGAAAAGCTGATGCACGATCAACAATTTGGTAAGGCGATCGCCAGATTACGCAAAAAACATCACCTAAAACAGTCCGATATTAAAGGGCTATCTGAACGCCAAGTGAGTCGTATTGAACAAGGAGGGACAACTAGGGTTGAAACCTTACAGTTATTTGCCCAGGCCCATCACATGAATCTTAATGATTATTTAAACGCTGTTGCTAATCTGATGAGTCTCTATTCCTAATTCACTGTTATCTACAATTAAGCTAAAAACGCTATGATTTTTGGGAAAATACAACTGGGCGATCGCCATCGGTAAATCCTAACACCTCATAACCGGAAGAAATCGTCCTATGTTGACTCAACTTTGGTCGCCTGTCCCGGATTGGGCCACCGCACAACAACTGCAACTCGAACTACGCCAACGGGTTTGTCTAACTGATCGCCTAGACCCTCCCCAAACCATCGCCGGGGTAGATGTCGCATTTCCTCAAGGCGGAACCCTTACCAGGGCGGCTGTCGTTGTGTTACGTTATCCCGATTTAACCCTATTGGATAAGGCGATCGCCGAAGTTCCCACCACCTTTCCCTATCGTCCCGGCTTTTTATCCTTTCGCGAAATACCGGCCATCCTTCAGGCGTTAGAACAATTACCCCAATTACCTGAACTCATTTTTTGTGACGGCCAAGGCATCGCCCATCCCCGCCGTTTTGGAATTGCTTGTCACCTCGGCGTTTTGTTAGATAAACCGACCCTGGGAGTCGCCAAATCACGCTTAATCGGCCACCATGGCCCCGTTCCCCCCGAAAAAGGAGCTTGGGTTCCCCTCTGGGATCACGACACCCAAATTGGCATCGTTCTGCGATCGCGGAAGAACGTTAAACCCCTGTATCTTTCTCCTGGGCATCGCCTCAGTTTAGAAACCACTTTACACTACGTCCAACACGGTTTGGGGCGGTATCGTTTACCGGAACCTACGCGCTTGGCCGATCAATACAGTAAGCGTTGATCTACAGTGACCCCGGAGACAACCTAAGCCCTTTTTCCCTGGGATAAACTTAGTTAAAATCTTACCCCCACCTGAGTTTTAGGCTGATTCTTCGGCTTTTTTGGCTAGTTCCTTTTCCCCTTCCAAACTCGCCTGCATTGTCACCGAATTTTCTAGGTTTTGGGACTCCCGCTTAAACTCATTTTCAAACTCCTTTGACGCATCCTGAAACCCTCGTAGAGCTTTACCCAAACTCCGACCGATCTCCGGTAACTTTTTCGGGCCAAAAATCAGCAGGGCGATCACCAAGATCACCATCATTTCCGGTAAACCAATGCCAAAAATATTCATAGATATTTACCAAAATCCTAAAAACAATAGAAAAAGACCCCAGCAGTCTGGGATCTCGACGTTAAACCAGAAAATAAACAACTCGGTTAACGATGGACAAAGGGTTAGCCCCCCCAATTGACCGAGAATCCTTCTAGGATTAAAGAAGAATTGTAAATTTGTAGAATAATTAACAAGAAAACTAGGAAGAGAGCCATAAAAACGCCCATTACGGGAGTCGTTCCCCAACCAGGGACAACTTTACCGTATTCAGAGTTAAGTGGTTTAAGAATATCTCCTAGCCAAGTGCGCTGTGCCATAGATTACCCTTGGTTTTCGCTAAATTTGGGATGTGTAATATTCTGTAATATTATAGGAGAAGCGGTCTAACAATCAATCTCCCCTATGGAAACTGCAACAGTTCTTAGCATCACCTTCGCGGCTATTTTAATTGCCATCACCGGATTTGCGATCTATACGGCCTTTGGCCCCCCTTCTGCCGAACTCAGTGATCCCTTTGAAGATCACGAGGATTAGACGCAATCCGTTAGGGTCAAGCCCCCCTAGTAGGGCGATCGCCAAGCCTAGGCAATTCTAGCAGACACATCAAGATTCAAAATACTCACCCCAAAATTGCGCGAAGGGGAACCGAATGCGGTATCGTTCCGTCTTATAACGTTAATGTGAGGAAATTTTGAGTTGGGTAAAACGATGAGTCAATCGCTACCAGCCGCTTGGTCAAGCATCGAAGGTCATAAACCTCAAGTCTCTCCGACTGTGGATAAACTTTCTAACTATGATCTCATTCTGCGTTGTCAGGAGGGAGTCCATCCCCAAAGTGCGGCTTTTGATGAGTTACTAAGACGTTACCACTCCCATGTGGATAAGATTCTTTACCATCTTGCGCCGGACTGGCAGGATCGTGCGGATTTAGCTCAGGAAGTGTGGATTCGCGTTTACCGCAACATCAAACGCCTCAATGAACCGGTAAAATTTCGCGGTTGGTTAAGTCGCATCACCACCAATCTGTTCTACGATGAGCTACGCAAACGGAAGCGGGTCAGTAATCCCATTTCTTTAGATGCACCGCGTCGGGTGGAAGATGGAGAGGTGGATTGGGATATTGTTTCGGATTATCCGAGTCCCGATGATACCTTAGCGACGACGGAATTTTACGAGTGCCTACGACTGGCGATCGCTGATTTACCGGAAGCCTTTCGGACAACGATTGTCTTAAGGGAAATTGACGGTCTCGCCTACGAAGAAATTGCAGAAATGACAGGGGTTTCTCTCGGCACGGTGAAATCTCGTATTGCGCGGGCGCGGGCCAAATTACAAGCTGTTTTACAAAATTATCTGGACTAAGTAATTTTTCTCAATTTTGAGACGTTGATTGGCAACCCTCAGGGCTGTTTGTCCGTCAATGTAATTAAGTTAGTCACACGTTTTTGAGGTGAGGAGTAATGTGGCTAGGGCCATCCCTTTACGTCGTCCTGAAGCAGGGCGTAATGTTGTCTCACCGTGAGGATATTGAAAATGTCAGAATTTCCTAATGTGTCCCCAGGGTCTCCTGCTCAAGCTGAGACTAAACGGCAAGCTTTTGAACGCTTCGAGTTGTTAAGTGCCTATATTGATGGGGAAGTTACGCCCCAGGAACGTCAGCAGGTACAAGCCTGGTTAGATAGTGATCCCAAATTTAAGCAGGCCTATTTTAATCTTTTAAGATTACAGCAGGATTTTGTGCGGGTACCGGTGCCGACTCCCAGTATTTCGGCGGAGCAGTTGGCCCAACGGGTACACCAAAAGCTGGAAAAGGAAAATCGTTTTCATCGTCTTTGGTTATGGGGAGGCTTTGTCGCTACGGCGGTTTTAGTGGGAGCGTTATCGAATCTTCTCAATAATTCTTCAACGCCCTTTTCTTCCTGGCAACAGGCCAAAATGGAGTTAGAACCTGATCCCTTAGTGTTGGCTTTGAATGAACCGGTCATTGAGATACCAACGGATATTCATTAGGTTTTGGTCGGGTTTAAGGAAGGCTAGAGGGGATCTGCCAATTCCGTAAAGAGCGCGGTTAAAACCTGGTTAGAAAATAAAAAGCCATCGGGATCGGTTAAGGAAATTTGCGTGTGCATCACAGGAGAATCTTGCGGGGCGTTAACCCGTTGCTGATGTACCCAACCTTGACGTATAAACGGCTGAAGAATGTCTAAAATGGCGGTTAACCCAGGGGGATTGATCATTGGTAAGGTTTCTAAAATCACTCCTTCCCGTAACCGTAATCCTAACATTAAACTTTCCAGTAAGTGCTCCACTGGGGAAACCGGTTCTCCGGGGATTTTTCCCGGTATTTCCGCCGGCGATCGCTGATAATCCTTGACCCAATCGGTATAATTCTGCCGTGTCCGAGGGCGGGTAAAACGAATCCCCTGGGTGTAACTGGTAGCTCCTAAGCCAAAGCCATAATAAGAGCGATTTTCCCAATAAACCCGATTATGCAAACATTGATAACCCGATCGCCCGTAGTTAGAAATTTCGTAGTGTTCATAACCGGTCTGGGATAAAAATTGGGAAGCCAACCGATACATCTGTGCAGTCTGTTCATCCCCTGGAAGCGGTTTTTCTCCTGGGATAAATTGTTTGCCAAAGGCTGTCATCGGTTCCAAAACCAGATCATAACAGGAGAGATGACTGGGCTGATAATGAATAGCCTGTGCTAGGGACGCTTGCCAATGGTCTAGGGTTTGATCCGGTAAACCAGAAATTAAGTCTAAACTCCAATTTTGAAAGCCTAACTGGTGAATCCAGGCGATCGCCTGCTCAATGTCTTTTACCTGATGCAATCGTCCACACTTTTGCAGTAAGTCATCTTGAAACGCTTGCGCCCCTAAACTTAAGCGATTTACTCCTAAAGACTGATAGGTTTGTAATTGGGAAAAAGTAAAGGTCGCTGGGTCAATTTCGAGGGAGATTTCGGCTTGGGAATCAATGCCCAATTGTTGATCTAAACAGGTTAAAATTTGCGCGAGATATTGAACCGGTAGCAGAGAAGGAGTCCCACCTCCAAAAAAGAGGGTTGTTAACCGTTGACCCTGACGAGGTGTGGCCTGAATTTCTGCACATAAGGTCTCTACATAATGCTGTACCCCATTGGATTGCTGGAGATCCGCATTCCCCACGACCGCAATGGGAAAATCACAGTAAAAACAGCGTCGCCGACAAAAGGGAATATGCACATAGGCCGCTTCACAGTCAAAAATCATGGGGTTATTTCAAGTCCGACATTTTCCATTGCTTTATAATAAAAGCTTTGAATAGGGGATCACCCATTTCCCTAGACGGAGTTTATTGCCCCTTTAGCTTTTTAACTGGATCGCCTGTGACTTATCCTTCTTCTCCCTGGCAACGTCGCCGTTTTCTGCAATGGAGTTCTCTTCTGGTGGGCAGTGGGCTGATCTCGGCCTGTCGTCAAGCTCCTCAAGCACCGCCGAAAACGGGCAAGGATCTGGAGCCGGTAACGTTGGGTCTGGGCTGGAAAGCAGAAGCAGAATATGGCGGATTTTATCAAGCTTTGGCCCAGGGGATTTATCGAGACTACGGGTTAGATGTGACCATTGATGCCACGCCTCCCCAAACCAATATAACCCAGTTGTTAATGGGCGGCCTTGTTACGTTTAGCCTTGGGACGGCGATTGATTCCCTCAAATCGGTGCAACAGGGAGTGCCCAAGGTTTCCCTGGCTTCTATTTTTCAAGACGATATTCAAATTCTTTTGGCCCATCCCGATGTGGGGGTGGAGTCCCTGGCGGATTTAAAGGGGAAACCGATTTTTGTGAGTGCCTCTGCGAATAACACCTATTGGCCACTCCTCAAGGCCAAATATGGTTTTACCGATGATCAAAAACGACCCTATAACTTTAATATCAGTCCTTTTTTGGTGGATAAAAATTCGGCCCAACAGGGGCTTTTAACCTCGGAACCCTACCTCATTGCCAAGCAGGGAGGCTTTAAACCGGTGGTTCTCCGTTTGACGGAAGCGGGTTACAATCAATATTTTTGCACCATTGACACCACCCGCGATCGCCTGGAGAAACAACCGGATTTAGTTCAGCGATTTGTCGAGGCTTCTATTAAAGGTTGGTATCAGTATTTAGAGAATCCCCAACTGGGCAATCAGGCGATCAAAACGGCGAATCCGGAGATGACCCAGGATTTAATAGATTATGGGTTAACCACCTTAAAAAATGAAAAGATTATTCTGGGCGGTGAGGCTCAAAAATTAGGCATTGGAGCCATGGGCGATCGCCGTTGGCAAGAGATCTATGAACGGTTGCGCGATGTGGGGATTTTCCCGAAGGATTTAGATTATCGCCAGGCCTATACGCTGGATTT
>JAYKIP010000290.1:0-3129 GCA_035286205.1 Merismopediaceae cyanobacterium | reverse complement strand
GAACTGTTTGGAGGCGATCGGTAGGTCTAAGAGCCGTTGCAATAGATCCGGGGTTGTCCCCTGCTCAATTTGGGTTTCGGGAATAAGCTGGCTGGAATCAGCACCGGGCAAACCATGGCGATAGGAGAAAAAGGCTTCGGGTTGACTACTGGGGGCCTGGGTCGGGGCTAATTTGGCCTGTAACTCTTCTAGGGCTTTTTCCGCCGCGCCTTTGAAGGAACCCTCCTGATCCTGTTGAATGATCGCTTGATAAACGTCGATCGCCTCCAGGAGATAACCCCCCTGTTCCAACGCATTGGCTAAGACCACCTTGGCCACTAAATCCTGGGGATTATCAGCCACGGCCTGTTGCAAGGTCACAATTTCTTCGGGATAAATCTGGTTGCTTCCCCCCCCCCGATAGGAAGAATAGGATTGTGTTGGCCCCACTCCCCCCCCCAGTTGGTCAATCGGGGAATCCGTCGGCCCTAAATGGGATTGAATGTCGGCGATCGCCTTATCCAGACTGGCAGTAAACAACCGTTCTTGATCTAACCGTTGAACCTCTTGATAGGCGGCCAGGGCTTCTGCCCAAAACTCCCCCTGTTCCAAAGCACTGGCTAGGGAAAGATGGGCCATCAAATCCCCCGGATTTTCTGCCACCGCCATTTGGGCCGCCAAAATTTCCGGAGAGAAAGAGGATTTCGGATGGGATAAAGGAGTTACAGTCATATCAATTAGCGGAAGTTCCAATAAAAATTAAGCGTCGTTCAGCGAAAAAGAATCCGGGGGATTAAGCGACACCCGCCAGCCGGGTTGGCTCCTGAAGGAATTGAAAGAGCCGCTCCACACTCAAAATGGGAAGAGCAATGCTATCCTGAACGACCTGACCGGTTAAGCAGGGATGGGGATGGGGCTGAATCGCTTGCGGCTCAAAACTGACAATCCCTTTCAAAGCCTTTACAACGCCTGCCGCCCGTAGGCTACCCTGGGTTAACACGATCGCCGTAGATTTTTCAAGAGAGCCAACCCGCCCCGCACAACTCGGCAAGTCGAGGACAAGACCCAAATCCAACATCCACAGCAAACGACCCCGTTGATTACTAATCCCCAACAGGGCCGGCATCAACCCCGGAATCGGACAAAGTTCCGACCAGGAAAGAGACAACACCTCCGCCGTATGGTCTAACGGGATGGCCAACCGCCAGGCCGGTTCCAATTCCACCTGAAAAAAATCTACTGTCATACCTTCCACCCCCTATCCAGTTTGCTTCCTGTTTGATTAATACAAGAGCCAGCCATCCGTCCCTGATTCCCCCGGAGAATCCTGACACCATCAGGTCTTGGTCTAATGACTGACGAGTAAGGCTCAACTCAAATAGCCCTTGGCCGCGGTGAACAGATCACTCGGACTATAGGGTTTGGTCAGATAGGCATTGCCGCCTTGTCGTAACGCCCAGAATTTGTCGTAATCTTCCCCTTTTGTGGAACAGAAAATAATCGGTACTGCCAACTTCAATTCCTGACGGATCGTGCGACACACATCGTAACCGCTCATCTCCGGCATAATAATATCTAAAAAAATCAGGTCAGGAGCCGGATTCTCCGCTAACCAGGCGATCGCCGCTTGTCCCGAACCCACGACATCCACCTGAACCCCTAAGGTTTTCAATAAACCCGACAACAGCATCTGTTCGGCCTTAGTATCTTCGACCACAAGAACCTTTTTCATAAAGCAAATTACTCCTGATTAGAAGAAAGAGAAGGATTAAGGACATGGGTTTTCACCATACGCACGAGATCATCGGGTAGAAACGGCTTACACATATAATCTACCGCTCCCACCATGTGAGCCTTCATACGATCAAGAATGCCAGACCGTCCTGTTAGCATAATAATCGGAATATCTTTAAGGGCCGCAGACTTGTGACAAAGGCCACATAACTCATAACCATCCACCTCCGGCATATTAATATCCATGAGAATTAAACTGGGTTTTGCATGAAGTAAGGTCGTTAGGGCCTTAAAGGGTTCTCGAATCCCCACAACTTGAAAACCGCTTGCCTCTAGGGTAAATTTCACCACCCGTTGAATGGCCGGGCTATCATCCACACAGGCAATCAGAGGACGATACTCCGTCGTCGGTAAACGATAGGGCAGTAAATTAATGGTTTGGGATTGAATCAACGGTTGCAGGGTTAACGCCACATTGAGCGTACTGGTTTTAAGCTGACGGGCCAGATCATAAAAACACAATTGCTTTTCCAATAACCCTTGAAAAAGGACTAAATGCTCCTCGGAAATCTGGTTAGAGGCTCTCAAGCGTTGCATAGATTCCCGAAAGCCCGCTTCCTGGGCAATCACCGGCCGCTGAAACGGCGAAGGAATCACCGGGTGCAAATGAAACCACTGTTTAACCTGGCGTTCCACTGGTTGCATAATTTGCTTAAGATTCAAATACAGCAGTAAGTGTTCTAAACCCACCGTATTTTCAAAATGACAAAGAACTTGGCGCAGGGATAAAACATGAATCAACGCCTCCTGGGTAAACTTCGCTAACACCGAACGAATCTGCTGAAAGGAAAATTCTCCCGACTGCCATAGTTCACAAAGATATTGATAATCGTCCTCTAAATTCTCGGTCAGGGTAAAGCGTTTCTCCGGCACATAACGATGCAACAAATAATTCAAACGCTCCATTTGGCCCACTTCACTACCCGCAAAATGGATTCTGCCATTGCCGAGGTAAAGTCGCCACCGTAGGGAAGGTTCCTGGGGATTATGAATAATTAACTTGCCGGAAGCCTGGTTAACAATCAGCTTTTGCAGGGTTTTATACAGAGAACCTTGCTGTTGATTGCCTAGGGCGGGAGACGAAGAAACGGTATTCATTGTGGTTACCATCGGCATTAGGGGTCACAATCCATCGCTAAAATCAATCAAAGTCAATCAATCATCAAGACGACTAAAAGCTAGAGGGGAAGGAAACCTTTGCGTTCTAGAGCTAGGTTCTATCTCTCTGCTTTGCCTTAAGTGCGATAAACCGTTATCTATACTCAAGACAGGAATAATGGAGAGACCTCTTCCAGCCCAATATTCTTGCTATTTCTGAAGACTAGGGGAATTATCTCCCTAAGATATTCAGAAACC
>JAYKIP010000289.1:0-4799 GCA_035286205.1 Merismopediaceae cyanobacterium | reverse complement strand
ATAACAGCTTAAACTGGGGGCAAATTTCTGCACTTCATGGAACCAGTTGGTTAAAACGGAAGTGGGGCAAACAATTAAAACCGGTTTAACGAGCATTTTCTCCGCTTTTAAATGCAGTAGAAAGGCTAATAATTGCGGCGTTTTTCCTAAGCCCATATCATCCGCTAAACAAGCCCCTAAACCCCATTTTTCTAAAAAGGCTAACCAACCGACTCCTTTGGCTTGGTAGGGTCGTAAACTGCCCTGGAAACCGGGAGGATTGTCAATGGATTGGATGGCTTGATTATTCGTTAAATTATTGATTAATTCTTTTAAAATACCGGTTGCTTCAAAACTAACAACGGGTAATTTGGCAATCATTTGATTATCCCCCGTCACCAAACGCAGGGCATCTTCCACCGAAAAATTTAACGGCTCCTGGGCCTGATTTAAAATTGCCTGGGCCGCTTTCACATCATTGGGTTGGAGGGTAATCCATTGTCCCTGAATTTGCACCAAGGGCGATCGCTGTTCCAGTAGAGCTTGAAAGTCCTGGGCAGAAATAACCTGTTCGCCAATCGTTAATTGCAGTTGATAATCAAGGAGGGATTTCAAGGTTAATCGTTCCCCTGGTTTAGCCGTTACTTGACCCAACAGTTTTAACCCTAGGCGTTTTTCGGTGGCTCCTTCTCGCAAACTGGGTGGTAGGATAACCCCTAATCCCTGATCCTGTAATTGCCAAGCCGTTGCTTTAATGAATTCAAAAACTTGAATGGTATCCAGTTCACATCCCTGGGGTTTTGTTTGTTCTAAACTAGCGGCGATCGGAGCATAAAGACGGGCCGCTAACCCCAAACCCGTTAATAGGATTTCCTGGGGATTGGTGACTTCATAACCCTGCCATTGCCCAGTATTTTCATTATGTTGCCAAAGCACAATAGCGGGTAAAAACCAATCAGGATTGCCTAGGGCTTGCAAACCATAATTTAACTGCCAGGTTTCTGTCGCGTGATCGGGAGGAACCAGGACTAAGGCAAGGCGGAATTGCGATTGGTAGAGGGTTGGATTATCAGGATGGGCGATCGCCGCTTTAACGGGAATTTGCCAATTATCGAGGGCCGCCGTTAATTTTTGTAAACTATAGGCAGAAAGGGGAACAAAGGCTTGGGAGTCCACTAAACTTTTGAGCCACTGTTGTAGGACGGTCTCTTTCGTTAGGGGAAGATTGACCGCACTTTGAACAATTTGGGCTTGCAAAATCTGCTGGAGAAAATGCAGAATCAGGGCATAACGGGCTTGGGAAGGGGGCTGATGTTGTCCGAGGGTTTCTCCCTCCCTGAGACCATAGCTCAGACAAACGGCGGGCATTTGTTGGCTGAACTGGGCCAACCGGGTTTGATCCTGCACACTTTCTAGCAGGGGTAGCCATTGTCCTTGATGTCCTTCTGGGGTTACGCCGACTGTGGGTAAAAATTTCTGACGCACTAATAGATCGAGCGACCAACGATAAAGATGGGTAAAAAAGCGCAGGTCTGGCCCAATGAGGGGGTATTCTCCCAGGGGAATCTGTTGCAGAAGTTCCAATGTGGCGATCGCCGTTAAAGCCAAGCCTTGGACACGCCAAGGTTGCCAGGTGCGTTGGGTGGGCTTAATCTCAGCCCCGTCCTGCCCGGCTAAGAGGGGAACGAGGGTTTTCTTGGTTTTTTGGCTGGGTAAGGTCAGGGTAACTTCGTCCCAGGGAACCGGCTCTAGGTCGAGCTTGAGGCCAAGGGTTGGTAAACAACGGGTTAACTGGAGGCGATCGCCATTAAACGGATGCCGGGGTAAAGCCGTATCAGAATCCGGGGAATCCGGCGGTTCCGCTTGCCAAGCCGCTACCCACAGGAAAAAAAAAGAACGCTCCGGTTGAATGACCCAACTGCCGTGTAAGGTTGCCATGAAGTTAACCTGTCAAAAAAAACTGACCCCCAGAAGGGGCTACTCCCCAAGGAAGCAACGTCTTTACATTCTAGGGGAATTGGCTCAGTCTCTTCCTATTCCTCGTAATATTCCGGCACTTTTTCTACCCGTTTTTCCGGGATATTGACCCTGGGTGGCTGATAGGCAGGAGCTTCTGGTTCATCTTCCCATTGATCCTCTTCGTACTCATAACTGGCCCGACGGGGAGCTTCTCGTTTTCCCCCCCAATTATCGGTTTCGTAATCCTCTTCTTCATACCGCAGGGTTTCCGCTTGACGACGTAGAGGGGGAGGAGCCGGGCGACTTTCTTCCCAGTCATCTTCGTGCCAACGCTCTTCTTTAACCGGTTGCCGGGCTTGGATCGGCGTGCGAATGGGAATGCCGGTTCCCAATTGGTTTTCGGGGCGGGTGGTCGGCGGATAATACATATCTTCGGCTTCTTTTTCCCAGGCGGGACGGCCAATGCCCAAACGCTCTAACACGCCAACGGTTAATTGGGTTAATCGCTCCTCTGCCCCTTCAAACACAATCAGACGATTGGGGCCACTGCTGACCACCTCATCAATAGACAATTCGTAGGTGCTGATTAATTGCTCCGGGATTTGCGGTAATCCCAAAGAGGCAATCACAATGGACATTAACTTGCCCGTTTCCAGATTGAACTGAAAATCCCGCACTTTGCCGAGGGGTTCCCCCGTTTCGGTGATCACTTCACTATTGACGAGGGAGGTATAGACATCAATATCAACGGTTTCAAAGACATCTTCATCCTCGACTAAAACGACATCTCCTGTCTGACAAATGCTATTGAGATAAAGATATTGGGGCATTCCCGATAGGGCAAAAATGTTATCCCTGAGACCCAGGGCCACCAGTTCGCGCTGGTCAATGTCCACCAAAATATCTTTAACTACCCCCAATTTTTTGCCGGTATTGCGGGTAATGACTTCTGTATTGATAAATTCGTTGCGGAGGCGGATGTTATCTATGCTCATTGGTTTTAGTTTGACGAACCAGGGCGATCGCTAGGCAGTCAGGGGATTATAACGGGTGTTAGGCGTTGTGGTCAAAGGAATTTTTCCCATCATAGCAAATTGTCTGAATTATCAGGGGTCAGGGCCGATGGGAGGGGCTAATTGGCCGACAAAGCGGCTGATTTCGGTTGAATGAGATAACCACAACTATGTTCCCCTCGATTTAACCACTGAATGCGTTCAATCTGACAGTCGGGCAAAATCGCGCTAAACATTTCTAATTCGTGGCCACACACGGTCGGGTAAGATTCTGCCACATCGGAAATGGCACAGTGATGTTCCGCTAGGATAAATTGCTCGGCGGTATCCGGTAAATGCAATTCGGCCATATACCCTTCGGCTCGCCGCATTTCCACTAATTTTTGTACCCGCGTGGCCAACTCTCCCGTACCGATCCGTTGGCGATATTCGGCGGCTTTACGTTCCCACTGTTTCTTTAAGACTTCGCCCACCTGCTGTTCCCCCAGGGTTTCTGTGAGGGTATCCAAAAACGAGACGGCAAATTCTCCGTAGCGGTGGGGAAAGCGATCGCGGCCTTGACGACTGAGTTGATAGTAAAATTGGGGACGACCGAGTTCTCCTTTGACGGCCTGATGCACAATTAAAGACTCGTCTTCTAAATCCTTCAGGTGTCGCCGAATGGCCTGGGGGCTAATGCCCAAAACCTCTGCTAACGCTTGAGCCGTGGCCTGTCCCTGCTTCAGGAGATAATGCAAAATATCGTCTTTGGTGGAGGGGGGTTGAGTAATCGTCATAATCAGAGGCGATCGCGGTAACTATCTCCCTCTATATTAGCGACTTTGACAACATCGGTGTTGTTATTCTATGGTAGGATGGGGATTAAACAACCTCTGTGTTGCGAAACCTACCCCTCCTTGAGATATTTCCTTCGGTCTAGTCGCATTTCCCTAGCAACTCCTAGCGAGAAAAGCCACTAGCGATTCATTCCCCCACCCTAGAGAACACCGATGAGTGCGACCACTGTTAAAACCCTCGTCAATCAGCCCTACAAATACGGCTTTGTCACCGACATCGAAACCGATAGCATCCCCAAAGGCTTAAGCGAAGATGTCATTCGGCTCATTTCCGCCAAGAAAAACGAACCGGATTTCATGTTGGAATTTCGTCTAAAAGCCTATCGTCACTGGCTCACGTTGACGGAACCCACCTGGCCCCAGGTTTCCTATCCCCCGATTAATTACCAGGATATTATTTACTATTCCGCCCCGAAGCAAAAAAAGGAAAAGTTAAACAGTTTAGAAGAAGTTGATCCGGCGATTTTAGAAACCTTTGAGAAATTAGGGATTCCCCTTTCTGAACAAAAACGCCTGAGTAACGTTGCCGTAGATGCGATTTTTGACAGTGTTTCCATTGCTACAACCTATAAAGAAAAATTAGCGGAACACGGCGTTGTTTTCTGTTCCATTTCCGAGGCTTTACAGGAACATCCAGAGTTAGTTAAACAATATCTAGGCTCAGTGGTTCCCGTTGGCGATAATTATTTTGCGGCGTTAAATTCGGCCGTGTTTAGCGATGGCTCCTTTGTGTTTATTCCCAAAGGGGTGAAATGTCCGATGGATTTGTCCACCTATTTTCGGATTAATAGCGGAGATACTGGTCAGTTTGAAAGAACCTTGATTATCGCAGAAGATGGAGCCTCTGTCAGTTACTTAGAAGGATGCCATCCTGCGGGAGAACAAGTTTTAACTCCTACGGGTTGGAAAAATATCGAGAGTTTACAGGCTGGCGATAAAGTCTATGATCATCAGGGACAACTGCAAAAAATCCGGGCGGCAATGGTACGTCATCATAAAGGCGAGATGATTA
>JAYKIP010000288.1:0-3066 GCA_035286205.1 Merismopediaceae cyanobacterium | reverse complement strand
ACAGCCCTTCAAAAAGACGGAACTGGTGGCGGCCATCCCGGCGGTGATTAAAAATTTACGGCGATTAAAGTAGGTCATCAGCGTGATAAATAGAATTAATCTATGTAATAATGGGAATCAATTGGGGCTATCAAGCTCTGAAGTCAAAAGCGACTTAAGACCAAACAGTAAGGTCAACAGGCTAAAGTAACCAATAAATCCGTAGGCTATGGCATCTGTCATGGGGGTTTCCTTAATTCATTGCTTTAATCATAAAGGAAATCTAAAATAGATAAATACCCAAAATTTTATTAGAATCATAGACATCATCTATTCACTTCTATGAAGCACGCGACCCTCCACCAGTTACAAATCTTTGCGGCGATCGCCCAACACGGTAGCTTTACCAAGGCGGCGGAAGAATTATTTTTGACTCAGCCCACCGTTTCCCAACAGATGAAGCAATTAACCAAGGCAATGGGGGTTCCTTTGTATGAGGTGGTGGGGAAAAAAATCTATCTAACCGATGCGGGGGAAGCGGTCTTAAGTGTTAGTCGGGACATCTCCCAACGATTTAGCGAATTGGAAATGACCCTGGCCAACATCAAGGGCTTAAAACAGGGCAACCTCAAACTAGCGGCCATTACCACCGCCAAATATTTTGTCCCTCGGATTTTGGGAACCTTTCGCCAACGCTATCCGGGCATTAATATTTCCCTGCAAATTGCCAATCGTCAGCAAATCCTGGAGCGTTTAGCCAATAACTTAGATGATCTTTATTTTATTGGTCAGCCACCGGAGGATTTAGATATTAATATTCGTCACTTTTTAGATAATCCTTTAGTGGTGATTGCTCCCCGGAATCATCCCTTAGCCAAGGAAAAGCATATTCCCCTGGAAACCTTAGTGGAAGAGCCATTAATTATGCGGGAATCGGGTTCCGGCACGCGGATGGCGGTGGAAGGTTTTTTTGCCGAAAACCGGTTAAAAATGCGGGTGGAAATGGAAATTGGGAGTAATGAAGCGATTAAACAAGCGGTGGTAGGTGGGTTAGGATTATCTATTTTGTCTCGTCATTCTTTGGCTTTGGAGGGCCCCCAGGGGCCACTCATTGCCTTAGATGTGGAAGGTTTTCCCATTCAAAAACATTGGTATGTAATTTATCCCGGCAGTAAGCAATTATCCATTGTGGCCGAGACTTTTTTAGATTATTTAATGACGGAGGGTAAGGAAGCGGCTCAATCCTTTGTGGTAATTCCTTAAAGGACTGACTAATGCCTCTAACTCAGGGAGGGAACGGCGTGGGAAGTTTGGGTTGGCGTGGCCGGAATCACTTCTGTTCGACGACCTTGGTAAATCAGGGGAACTCCTCGATGGGGAGCTAGGGTGACTCCTCGTCGTTTGGGTTTTTCCGGCTGTGGTTCGGCTAACGTCAGGGCATAGTGTTGGATCACAGTTCCCAGAACAATTTTCAGTTCAAATTGGGCCAGGGCTTCCCCCATACAGCGTCGCAGTCCCCCGCCAAAGGGTAAAAATTCGTAGGGGGTATATTGCCGATTCAGGAAGCGATCGGGGTTAAATGCCTGGGGGTTCGGGTAAAGATCAGGACGTTGGTGGGTTTGGTAAATACAGCCTATCAGAATGGTGCCGGCTTTGATGGGATAGTCCATCAGGGTAAAGTCGCTTTGGGCTTGGCGGGGAAAGGTTAACATTCCTACCGGATGGATACGCAGGGTTTCGTTGCAAACGGCGTTGAGGTAGGGTAAGCGCAACAGTTCGAGGGGATCGGGATGGGTTCCGAGACTGGATAGTTCTTGGCAGAGTCGGGTTTTGACATCGGGTTGATGGTGGAGCCAATACAAGGCCCAGGCAAGGGCGGTGGCGGTGGTTTCATGCCCGGCAAAGAGGAGGGTCATCAATTCGTCCCGCAGTTCCTGGTCGCTGAGGGATTCTCCCTGTTCGTCCTGGGCGTTCATTAAGAGGGTTAGCATATCGGGCCGGTCGGGGTCAGGGTTAGCCCGGCGATCGCGGATTTCCTGGTAAAGCAATTGATCAGCTTCCTGTTGTAGTCGCAGGAATCGTCCCCAGGGACTCCAGGCTCCTAAGTCTTTTTGCAGGCGGGGAAAAAACAGAAAGAAGGTGGTCAGAGGCGAGTTAAAGAGGTCGGCGATCGCCCCTAGGAGATATTTCAGCCGTTCATATTGCTTGCCTTCACTGAACCCGAACACGGTGCGGAAAATCACCTGAAGGGAAATTTGTTGGGTCACTTCCCTGGCGAGGAAACGAGTTCCCGGTGTATAGTCGGCAAAAGCTTGGTGGGTCAAATCTTGCATTAAAGTGCCATAATGACGCAGGCGATCGCCATGGAAACTCGGCATCATTAATTGACGACGCTGACGGTGACTGTCACCACTCAACATGATCAGGGAATGAGTCCCCAACAAAGGTACTAAAATCCAGTTCATTTCACCGGGGGCCGTAAACTGCTTGCGGTCAGACAGAAATTGTTGGAGAGCCTGGGGATGATTCACCAACACCAAATCAGTCCCCGGTGTGCCAAAATTCAGACTATTCGCTTCACAGAGATCGGGAAATTGCCGTTGGGCGGTCTGGAGATAGCGGACGGGATCAAAAATCCACTGGAGTTGTTGGAGCCAATGGGGTTGTGAGAGAGAGGGAATCGCTGGCATGGGTTGGCTTTCACTAAGACTGTTTCCTAGATTAACAAGTTTGTTAGCAAGCGTCAGGTAACGGGGCAATCCTTGGGGTAGATAAGCCCGATAATTAGATAATTAACGGATAATTACAGATAAGATTTTTCTCTTCACACATGACTCAAGCTTATTTTGCTACTGTTGCCAGGGGACTAGAGGCGATCGCCGCCCAGGAATTAGAACAACTGGGAGCCATGGATGTGGAACCGCGTTTTGCTGGGGTCAGTTTTCGGGGAGATTTAGCCCTTTTATATCGCGTTAATTTATGGTCAAGAATCTGTTTTCGCTTTTTAGTTCCCATCGCCCGCATTAAAGCCAACAATGCCCAACAACTCTATCAAAATACAAAGAAAATTGACTGGTTTGACTATCT
>JAYKIP010000287.1:0-2735 GCA_035286205.1 Merismopediaceae cyanobacterium | reverse complement strand
AATTAACGGGAATTTGACTAGAGTTTAACAGGAGTTAAGACGATGGAACGAGAGACTTATCTACTGCATCGGGACGGTTTCGGACGTTTCCTTTTGCAGAGTACCGACACCGGCGTGATTCAGGGCTTGCTATGGGCAGCCAATCCCCAGGAAAGTGCGCGGGCTTTTTCCTACGACTATGGCAGTATTTGGTATCCCGATCAAATTGTGAATTTAGCAGAGTTTCCAGAATTAGCAGAAATGCCATTTTTTGCCATTGAATCCGGGGGATTAGACACTCGATATTTTCGCGAGGAACAATGTCGAGAAATTTTGCCCATGGTGGGGACAACGGCGAAATTGTGGGGTTATTATGTTTACAGTAATCAATTTACGCCTCCCTCTCCCCATTTAAATTGGCAATATACTTTTCCCAATCCGGAAGGTTCCTGGACAATGCCGATCTTTGGGTTATGGGTGAATGATCAGGGCTGTTGGTTGAGCAATCAAAGTGGTTGGATCATTGTTGTTAATCATCAAGGGGAATTAATTCAACAATTTAAGTTAAAACATCCCACCCGTTTTCTGACGGAAGGATTTACGGAGCAGGATGATACGCCGATTGTGAGTTGTGAGGATGGTTTTCTCTATGAGTTAACGGGTAAAGTTCCCCAATCCATTTACAGTCTGCGATCGCCGATTCCCTACCTCTATCGTCATGGAATGGTGGCGATGGTGAAATCCGAAAATTTATTATTTATTGCGGATTTATATGGGCAGTTATTTTGTGTGAATGAGTCCTATGAAACCCAGTGGCAACTAGAAGTTCCTAACCATTGGCTCAGTTTCTTTTTAGGAAGTGATCACGATTATCTTTATCAGGGTTATTATCAGGGTCTTATCGCCTACGAAAAACTCACGGGAACTTTAATTTGGGAAATTTTTACGCCAGCCCCGGTTATTTGTGGTGTGGTATTGGATGAAAATTTTTTGATTGGATGCAGCGATCGCCAGATTTATCAAGTCAATCAATCCGAGAGTAAACCGACGTTAATACCACTTTTTCAGTGTTCAGGAATTCCCTACGAAATGATTACAGATACAGCCCAACAAAGACTACTTGTATCCGATAGTGATGGTAAAATTTATCATTGGGATTTCAATCGTCAACAACTGGATAGTATGAGCCTCCCCAAAGGAGCCGTCCTAACCATGAAAATTTGGCATTCTGGACTTTATGGGGGAACCAGTCTGGGCGATTTATTCTGTTTTGATCTGGCGGGTTTATTTCCCGGAGAATCCCCAACCTGACGCAAAAAAGCAGTCCCAAAATGATAGTTTTTAAGATTAACCGCTTGAATGTTTAACCCATGAACCATCATTATTCCCCTAGGGCGATCGCCCGCATTTTAGATGCCAATTTAGACCGGGCGCGAGAAGGCTTAAGAATTATTGAAGAATGGTGTCGCTTTGGTTGGCAAGAGGTCACCCTAGCCGCCACCTGTAAACAACTCCGGCAGGAATTGGCCCGTTGGCATGAACCCTCCTTAAAAGCCGCTAGGGATACCCCCCAGGATGTCGGCACCGTTTTATCCCATCCCCAGGAAGAACAACGTCACAGTGTCGAACAATTATTACAAATTAATTTGGGAAGGGTACAGGAAGCCCTGCGAGTATTAGAAGAATACGGCAAACTTTATCGGGCCGAAATGGGAGCCAGTTTTAAACAAATGCGCTACCAAGTTTATACTTTAGAAAGTCAAATTTTGTCCTATCAACGTCTCGAAAAGCTCCGATCAGCCCCCTTATATTTGGTCACTTCTCCCTGCGAAAATTTATTAGAAATTGTGGAAGCGGCTTTAAAGGGAGGTTTAACCCTGGTGCAGTATCGCGATAAACAGACGGAGGATTATTTAAGATTAGATTTAGCGCGTCAATTATGCCAATTATGCCATCAATACCAAGCTCTTTTTATCATTAATGATCGGGTAGATTTAGCTTTAGCTGTCAATGCGGATGGGGTGCATCTTGGGCAACAGGATTTACCGATCGCCACGGCCCGGCAATTACTCGGCCCCCAAATCCTGATCGGTCGTTCGACAACGAATCCGGAGGAAATGGCCCAGGCGATCGCAGAAGGAGCGGACTACATTGGGGTGGGCCCGGTTTATGAAACGCCAACCAAAGTCAAAAAAGCGACGGGTTTGGAATATGTTGCCTATGCGAAGGAAAAAGCGACTATTCCCTGGTTTGCGATCGGGGGAATTGATCTAGAGAATTTGCTGGAGGTTGTGCAAGCCGGAGCCAAACAAGTGGCCGTTGTCCGAGCGATTATGCAAGCAGATAATCCGACTGCTGTTACCCAAAATTTATTGCAAGTTTTGCATTCCCATTAATTTCAAAATAAAATTCTCCTTCGTTTTTCTGTTGAAAATCCCCCTAGCCCCCTTAAAAAAGGGGGAAAATGTCTCACATCAAGATTAACCCGCAAAAACCTTGGCGGCGGCGGCTACTCCTGCCCCAGGTGTTGCCGGACTTAACCCTAATCCCTGTAGCACGGATTCTAAGGCTCCTACACAACTGAGAATATCGCGATCGCAGACAAAACCAAGATGACCAATGCGGAAAATTTTGCCCTTGAGATGGTCTTGACCGCCAGCTAAGGCAATATCAAACTGTTTACGCATGGCACTCCGAATTTTTTCGGCTTCATCGGTGCAAACGGCGGTAATGGCCGGGCTGGCCGCGTTATCCGG
>JAYKIP010000286.1:0-5771 GCA_035286205.1 Merismopediaceae cyanobacterium | reverse complement strand
AAGCCCCCCACAAAAGCAAATAAAATCCCGATTAACCATCCCGTTAAACCATTGACTCGACCCTCAATGATGTCCAGACGTTTATCAATCCCAGATACTTTTTCGTCAAGGGCAATAATCTGGCCCGATAGCCGTTCTTCCATCCTCACTTGATTAATAGTAAGATTGGTAATTAAGTCCTTGATGTCCTTGAGATCGCTTTCCGTTACAGTAACCATAGAGCCTTTCAGAGGAGATAGCCGAAACCTACTCGCATTATACAACAATCAACAGCGATCGCTCTTTAAAATGGGATGGAGGACTGCGATCACCTTTTAAAATGGAACCGAGAACTGCGATCACTCTTTTAAAACAGAATTGAGGACTGCGATCACTCTTTAAAATGGGGTGGAGAACTGTGATCGCCTTTAAAAATGGGATGGAGAATTGCGATCACCTTTAAAAATGGAACAGAGAACTGCGATCGCGGGATGTCAGCAGCGTTATATTGATTTGCCACGATGACCGATGCGCTCCTATGCCCAGTTGATTAAAGGTTCGTTATTATAACATTGTTGGTAAGGGATAGTTGATAATGGATAATTGGTAATGGATAATTGATAGTTAAAAGGATGATTAAAAAGGCGATCGCATAATTAACGGTTCAAAATATTGTTCAATACTATCTGGAACAGTTCCCACTTTTTTAATAAAGTGGAGTGCCTCTTCAACAATTTCCTTCGACAGACAATTAAAGTAATCAGAAGTTGGTACTAGTGCCTTGTTTATATCATTTGGCTCAAACTTATCCAAGCCATCTCCATACTTTCGTAAAGATAAAGAAATAATTCGTCGTCCCGTTTGAGATGACAGGTATAAAAATAAACGTTCAACTTGCTCAATTCCAAATAAATTTGGCTGAAAACCGTGAAAACAAGTGAGGTTAGTTGCGTTGCTTTTATTAAGTATGATTTTGTAATTTCCACGAGAAAAAACACCCAAAAGTAATGGTGATGGCTCTCGCTTTTCTGTTTTATACCAAGGTGTTCTATTCCTTGTCAAAAATCTCTTATTAAAGCCTTTTTTAATTCCATCTTGAATATATTTTTCAGCCGCATCAGAATGATTTCCGTTCACTGAAAATAACAAAACAGAACTGTCTGACTTTAGAAGTTGTGCGTAATCATCATCATCAAAGATAGCCTTTCGTATTTGTGAACTTCTAGAGATACAAGGTAAGCATTCATTTACAAGAAGTTTTTTTAATCTCACTTCCGATGGCTTTAATATAAAGAATTCATTAGCACCTGTCGCAATCCCTCTGCTAAAGCGACCGTAATAGCTAAGAGATACTAAATTAGAACTGACAATCTTCATTTCATCAGATTGAAAATAAGGCAACCATTTCAACGTGGGATCTAAGTCAAATAAAGATACGATTCTTAATGGTGAAATGTCAGGAAAATTACAAAGAGACTGAATAGAACTAATATTGTAAAAACTAACAGAGGAATACTTTTTATTACTGTCGTATAAAATAATACCAACAGATGTGGTTGCATCTGGGAATATTTCTTTCTCACAATCTAGTTTAATAATTGCAACTAAGTGTTCAGAGAAAACCATTTTTTCTTTAATTAAGCAACCATATCCAGTATTCAGAAATTCTAAAGGCATAATATATGCTAATCGTCCTGTGCCATCCATTTCTGATAGTGATTTCAACAAAAAAGCTGAGGCAGTATTGGTATAACCTGATAGTTTTATGCCTAGTTCTTTTTCAAAAGCAATTGCAACTTTATCTCTATTTAGAAACTTTTGAAATCTCATATAAGGAGGATTACAAACAATATTTTTATGGCATTTTTTCCATGATAAAAGATAGTCTTCAATTGTTACAGATACATCACTTTGATTTTGGTTAGAAATCCAAAAGTCAAAAATAGTGATATCAATTTCTGATCCATAAAAATGAATATTTGTTTGTTTTTCAACAGGATAATAAAATGCCCCAAGTCCAAAAGCGGGGTCGTAAATGTTCTTTTCCCCCGATTGTAAAACCCAATTAACCATGAAATGGGCAACTACTGGATGGGTAAAAAATTGACCTAGATTTTTACGATGATGACTATCTACTTTTCGATAATAATTCTCTATATTAATCATTGTTAACAATCTCCCTTAAGAACACATCGGAATCGAGGTATCCTTTCCCACCTTCAAAAGTTACATAAAAAAGAAGACGGCCTCGTTCTAATTCTCTGCGGGCTGATTTATGCTCTGGCTCATCTATTTTTCCAATAATCTCTCTACCAACTTGTATATTAATTTTAATAGTCGTTTTTCCCTGATTTTTAACATCACGTTCTATTGAAAAGACAACATCCTCTTTCGATGAATCAGAACTAATCTCAAGTATTTCACGAAACGAGATAACGTAAGCCTTATCAAAAAAGACCTGAAGATAATAATGAGGAACTCCAAATTTTTGAATCCAACGATTTACAAGGGCTAAATCTTCGATTTTTGGAGTAATGCTTAAAAAATCTCTTTTGTGGAGAATTTTAATTTGTTCTTTTAAGGCTTTTAGCTGCTCTGATAACTGTCGAAGCGTTTCGGAGGATGACCAACTTCTAAGTCTAAAATCTAATTCACGAAAAGTGTTTGTATTGGCACTTTGTATCAAGTTAAAAATATCGGGGCTTTTCTGTTGTAAGGTAGTTGCCAAAGGTTCTTGGAGAATAATTTCACAAATTCTCGCGCATTCTTGCTCTGCAATTCGAGTTCTTTCTCTCATAAACAAAGCGTATTTCTGAGCTAGAAAACTACTTGATCTAACTTCAATTGCTGCAACGGCAATAGATACTATTTTTTCATCATCAAGATTGACATTATAAGGATCAGGGATGTCAGACTTTCTAAATATCAAAATATCTGGTTTTTTGCCGATATGATTAAGTTCGTCTTGATATGCCAAATAAAAATCAGCAAAACCTGAATCACCAGCCGCCAACGAATCAGATCTTCCGTATTTTATAGCAATAAAATCCGAAGTGTTTTCATTAATAGCAGATAAGATGATTCTTTCAGCCCAATCTCCTTGTTCTCTATTCGTTAAAAATTCTGAGCTTGCTGGAGGTATTCTTCCAGCTATTGTTATATTGGTATCTATATTAAAGGGGGCCGCCTCGATAAGTTGAGCAATAGTCTGGCAATAATGTTCATTCATGCTTTTTTAGTTATTTGCTTAAAAAATATTAACTTTTTTGAGCCATTATTAAAGTAATCATGGATCAAAGTAACATGACAGATAAGGATTATTGTATAATGCTTTTGCTAAAAAAGTTCTGGTCATTATCTAAAAAGAGAGGATAAACAACCCCGATCGCCTTACTAAGGATTGGGAAAGAAAGCAATTTTTCCTAAAATGCCCAACAAGCCCCCCACAAAAGCAAATAAAATCCCGATTAACCATCCCGTTAGACTATTGACCCGGCCCTCGATAATATCAAGACGTTTATCAATCCCTATAACCTTTTTGTCTAGGGCTGTGATTTGTCCAGAAAGCCTTTCATCTAGGGATGTTATTTGCCCAGAAAGTCTTTCATCTAGGGCTGTGATTTGTCCAGAAAGTCTTTCATCTAAAGCCTTCATTTGACCTGAAAGCTTCTCCTCTACAGCAATAATCTGACCCGATAGCCGTTCTTCCATCCTCACTTGATTAATAGTAAGATTGGTAATCAAGTCCTTGATTTCCTTGAGATCGCTTTCCGTTACAGTAACCATAGAGCCTTTCCGAGGAGATAGCCGAAATCTACTCGTATTATACAACTATTCCGAAAAGCTAATCTAACGTTTGAGCGATAGAGCGTTTTATGTGCCTCTAAAATCGCCAGCAATTAGTATTCTTGAATTTATTCTGCGTGCATGATGTTGTCAAGAACATTACACAAAGTCCCTAGAAAGTCAGGGAAAATCTGTGATATAAGGTAGGGACTTTTGGCAATTCCCGAAGTCCTTTGAGAAATAGACTTTTACGGCTATGACACCACCGAGATTTTCTCAACCCTGGCAACAATTCTGGAAGGCCATCTCTGCGTTCTGGGACAGATTAACGATTCCCCCGAAACGGCGAATGGTGGGACTGGCTTCGGTCACCATGGTGATGGTGGTCGGTTTAGACCAATTCCTGATTCCCCATACCCCCTTGGAGCGATCGCTGATTCTGCCCTATTTTGCACCGGAACCGGTCGCCATTCAATCATTACCGCCGCTCCCCGAAGACTATGTAGATCCCGATGGCAATCCTGTCGGTCGTTTATTAACCAATCAAGAACGTTACAAAATTGCATTGATTTTGGGGGAGTCCCCTGACCTGACAAGTACCTTTGTGGATGGCCCTGCACCGCCCCTAATGATTCTTCACGATACGGCGGGCCAACTGAGTCGCGAGGAGTTAGAAAATCGTCCCCGTTATACCCATAGTCCCCTAGGGGATGGCATTGCGGTCTATTTACCCAGGGAAGGAGAACCCATTGTTACCCGTCCCGCCTGGTTTACCCCCTTCCGCCCCACGGCCACCGCCTACGAAAAGGGTTTGGATTTTATGCCCGAATCCCAACGCAACCGGTTACTCCGACAAGTTTGGCAGGCGGCCAATGACCGAGCAAGAAACCAGGCGATCGCCGCGATCGTTGATCAACAGGTAGAAAAACCGAAAGACTTGGCTAACCGGGCCGCCCTGTGGTTTAAAACCGGGTCAGACCGAGCCTTCGATGCCTATCTGGCTTCCCATCCCCATCAGGTAGATGGCGGTAAAACAACGGCGATTTGGGCCATGAACCATCTCTGTTCCCAGGTCTTAGGGCAACCGACCCAAGCCGGGCAGTTCGCGATGTCTCCCCGCACCGTCCAAACCTTAGTCCAGTCCTGTCAAGCGGTGCATCCTCTCTTACAAGCCAATCGCGCCCGTTTAGCCGGGTCATTTAATGTGGAACTGGTGCAGATGGAAGGTTCCGACTGTTTTGTGAGTAGTGCTGAAATTGCGGCCTTTAATGCGATCGCCGATGATGCCCACAAATTACCGACTACCCAGGTGATTCCCTTACAAACCGTCAGCCGTCCCGCCTATACCGATAACCAATACGAGCAGTTAGCCCGGTTATACCTGAGGGCCGCCCTCTATGCCGGTCGCTATCCCCAGGTGGTGACCCATTATTGGTTGGATTATGATAATGGTCGCAAAATTGGTAGCCATTGTGATCCCAGGGGCTTAAACCTGACGGAACTCTATCGCCGTATTGCCAGTTATCTGGGACACTCGCCGGAATTTCTCTACGGAGTCAAGCCCGCCTATGGTCGCTCTCCCGAACAGGGTCATAATGTCTGGTGGTCAGCAACGGTCATGGGTGAAGAGTCGCCGACTTCCCAAACGTCCCTGGTGGAGGAAATGCCGACGGAAACCTTCTCTCGTACTGAGGATTACCTCGAAGAAGAAGCGGAATCGGTTATCGAAAAACTTGGGTTTAAAACCCCGTCCCTTCGGCAGGCTCAGGATAAACCTTTAGGACGGCTTTAGTAGCTTAAATTGCTATTCTTAAACAGCCCTGTTAGAATCCTAACCGAGCTATTCTAGCACGAGACATGAAAGCAAGGTATCGCTACAGATTCTATCGTGCGACTCGTTCCTACCAAAAGTCCATAAGGCGTGGGTAGGGCAAGGTTCTGAACCTTGACAACTCAATAACCGTGATGGTGAGAAACCATCCCTCCAAATGGTGGAGTGAAAGCAT
>JAYKIP010000285.1:0-4437 GCA_035286205.1 Merismopediaceae cyanobacterium | reverse complement strand
TCCCTATGGCTCCGACTCTCCTACTCACCCAAGAACGCCCTTCCTTTGCTGGCCCCCTCAACCGCGATCGCTTTGACAACAGTTGGCGACCCGCCCTAGCTACCCTCTTAGGATTAGGGAGAGCCGCCGGAGCCGATTTTGTCGAATTTTTCCTCGAAAAAGTTAATTACGTTAACTGTTTGGCCGAAGAAGATGCCATTACCAGCTTAACCCCCCGATTAGCCAGTGGTTGTGGTGTTCGGGTCTATCGCGGTAAAGCCGACTGTTATGTTAGCACTAACGACCTGTCTTTTCCCGGATTAAAAGCCGCCCTCGAAAAAGGTCTCTCCATTTTGGGCTTAACCCTACCTGCCCCCCAAAGCTATATTCCCGAATTAAACCTCGAACTATTGCGGGATTATGCTGTGGTCAAAGCCAAGGAAGAATGGTTAAACGCCTGTAGCCCCATGCAGGAAATGAGCGAAATTTTACTGCAAGCGAATCAAGCTCTGCATCAAAAAGCAAGTCATACCCAATCTCGACGTGCTGTTTATTTCCGGGATTGGCAGGAAGTCTTAGTCGCCGCCAGTGATGGAACCTTTGCCAGGGACATTCGCTTAACGCAATCGGTGGGCTATTCGCTTCTGTGTGCTGATGGTCAACACCGAGCTTCCATTAATAAACGTTCTGGCAATACGAGCGATCCGAATTATCTGCGTACCTGGGACTATCAAACCGCCGCCGCCGAGGTTGCTGAATCCGCCGGCAAAATGCTTTATGCCGATTATGTGGAGTCGGGGAGTTATCCGATCATTATGGCCAATGAATTTGGCGGAGTTATCTTCCATGAAGCCTGTGGCCACTTATTAGAAACAACCCAGATTGAACATAAAACTACTCCCTTTCTGGATAAAAAAGGTGAAAAAATTGCCCACGAAAATTTAACGGCTTGGGATGAAGGGTTATCGGAGCAAGCCTTTGGGACGATTGATATGGACGATGAAGGGATGCCGGCCCAAAGTACTCTTTTAATTGAAAAAGGGATCTTGAAAAACTTTATTAGCGATCGCACGGGTTATATGCGGACAGGTCATCCCCGGACGGGGAGTGGTCGTCGTCAAAGTTATGCCTATGCGGCGGCTTCGCGGATGCGGAATACCTATATTGCCCCCGGAAATTATTCCCTAAATGATTTATTTAATTCCGTAGATAAGGGGATTTATTGCAAACAAATGGGGGGCGGTAGTGTCGGCCCAACGGGAGAATTTAACTTTGCCGTTTCGGAAGCCTACTTAGTTGAAAATGGCAATATTACCAAACCCTTAAAAGGCGCGACGTTAATTGGCACAGCCACCGATATTATGCAAAAGATTTCCATGTCTTCCCAGGATTTGGGATTAGCGGCGGGCTTCTGCGGTTCCGTGAGTGGGAGTATTTATGTCACTGTTGGCCAACCCCATATCAAAGTAGATGCGATTACGGTGGGAGGGAGGTAATTCATCTAAACTCCATACAGGCAAGGGGCTTAAGCCCCTTGTTACAAAGCTTTCAGAAAAATCACGATGCAATTAAAATTCGCAACAGCTGATCAATTTCCCGACAACAGGCGAAAACTCTCAGGAAGGATTTTTTTCCAGAGGAACATTTGTGGCATTTTCTGCCAATTCCTCCGCCTGAAATTCTAAACAATAGCCCGCCCCATAAACCGTTTTAATATAGCGAGGCCGACGGGGTTCCGGTTCCAACTTGGTTCTGAGATGGCGAATATGGACACGAATTGTCTCAATGTCATCATCCGGTTCGTAGCCCCAGACCTCTCGCAAAATATCACTCGGAGCCACCGTTTGTCCATGGCGTTGCAAAAGACAATGTAATAGTTCAAATTCCAAGTGGGTGAGCTTAATACTTTTGCCAAACCAGATGGCTTCAAAGCGTTCCGGAATCAGGGTTAACGGGCCTTGGCTTAAAATTTCTGAATGTTTCGCCGCCTGGGGAATGCGATCAGTTCGCCGCAATAAAGCCCTGACCCTAGCTAACATTTCCTCGACATCAAAGGGTTTGGTTAAATAGTCATCTGCTCCGGCATTAAATCCCTCAATTTTGTCTTGAATTTGTCCGAGGGCCGTCAACATTAAAATGGGAATATCGGCTGTCCGTTGATCACGACGCAGACGCTGGCACACCGTAAAACCATCCACTTTCGGGAGCATCAAGTCTAACATAATCAGGTCGGGTTGAACCTGGACGGCTAGAGCTTGACCCTTGACCCCATCATCCGCTTGATTTACGTCATAGCCCGCCATCTCTAGGTTAATCGAGACTAATTCAGAAATAGATGGGTCATCATCAATAACAAGGATTCGAGGCATTCTTATAAAGGTTTATTAATATTATTGAAAATTCCTTCCCAAGGAATCCCGGCGATTCAAAGGGGGGGGGGTCTCTCTCAACCGGATCTTCAATAACTGGAAAGAAAGCGGATTTTCGGGAAAGATTATCCAAAATTTACCATTGAGTTACAGTAAAGACAATACCAACGGTTTAACCCACCCAGGCCCAGGGAATCACCGGCGGGGATGGCGATCGCCCAGGGGGGATAGACTAACTTTCTTCTTCTAAGTCCCGTTGGGCACTGGGAGAGGCATGGAAAATTGCATCGAGTTTTTGCCGGGCATCCTCCACATTGACGGAGCGCATCACTAAGAGGGGTTCATTGATCGCTTCCCCCTGCTCATCAAACAGTTCGGGATGGTAGTTATTCGGCAGAGAACGTTGCCAGGAACGGGGACTACGTTGGCTACCTAGGCTGACATTAATAAGACTCCGAATCAAATTACTGACCGTTAAGAAGGCAATGACAGTAAAAGCGAGAATGTAGAGCAAATGCAGCACAGGTTTGCCTCCGTAGAATAGCAGGAAAAATAAAAGCGTTTCTTATAGTGTTAATTATAGGATAAGCAACCGGTCTTAGGACTGGGAAGCAATCTAGGAAAAATGACAACCCTGTTGTTCGGCGCGAAACCGGCGGGACACTTGCCAGCATTCGGTGACGAGATGATGCCAGGGGAGAAGCGTACCCATTTCAACGCCCACTTCTTGATTGAACACCTTAAAGAGAGCTTGGGTGGCGGCGACTTCCTGTTGAGCCTGAAGGACTCTTTGAAGGAGGTCTGACTGTTCTCGATCGCTGAGAAAGGAAACACGCTCAGATTCGAGGAAGGCTTTGGCTCGCTCAAACCAGTATTGAAAATCGGCGAGTAGCGGTTCCAGTAAAGTTTTCAGTAGTTGTTGTTCGGTGGGATCGGGGGTCATCGTGGTGGTGGTCGGTGAGGTTTTCTGAGTTTAATTATAAACTTTCTTTACGATTCGTTACAATTCCACCCCAAAAAGATGGCGGTTACGGTGATCGCTGGGTCTAATGAACGGCAGTCAACGGCTTCTCTTCTTGGGTTTAGCCGGACGCTATGAAGGTAGGGGTGAGAGGCTGAACCCTGTCATTGAATGATGATTGAAAGGCGATCGCCCTTGTCCCACGCTCAAAACTTGCTATAGTTAAGCTGTTATTTGGTAAATTCAACCAGCAGACCGTTACTGATCTCAAGGTTCCGAAACCATGCGCATACTAGCCCTTGTTCCTGGGGGAATTGGCGACCAATTGCTCTTTTTTCCCACCCTCGAAAGCCTCAAAACTCAGTATCCCCAAGCGGCGATCGACGTGATCGTTGAACCCCGTGCGAGATCAGCCTATCGGGTCTGTTCCTACGTTAACGAAGTTCTCTCCTTTGACTTTAAAGACCGCAACGGCCTCGCTGATTATCTGAATCTGTTGGGAATTATCCGCGATCGCGAGTATGAAGCGGCCATCAGTGTCGGGCCGAACTGGGGAATCGGCTTACTGTTATGGCTTGATGGCATTCCCGTGCGGGTCGGCTATCAAAGCGAGCAATCTTGGTTTTTATCCAATGCCGTTCCGCGAAAAACGGAGCAGTATGCCGCCTATCTGTTCCATGATTTAGTGCAAGGCTTTGGCATTCAAACCCCCTGTCCCCCCTTAAAAGTCACGGTTCCAACGGAAGACATCGCCTGGGCAGAAAAAGAACAAGAAAAATTAAAACTGAAAGAAAACGGCTATATTTTGATTCACGGCGGTTCCAGTCGGTTAGCCCAAATCAAAGGTCTCAATAAAAATTATCCCGTTGCCCAATGGCATCAAGTGGTAGATGACATCGCTGGCAAACAGCCCGACCTCTCCCTGGTGTTGCTTCAGGGGCCAGATGACGGAGCTTGGATCGCCGAAATGTTGCGGGATCACCCCAATCTGAAAGTTACGAGTCCAGAGGACATTGGCAAACTCGCCGCTATGATCGCCGGTGCTAACTTAATGCTCTGTACCGATAGTGCGCCCATGCACCTTGCTGTCGCCGTTGAAACCTATGCGATCGCCCTCTTTGGCCCAAC
>JAYKIP010000284.1:0-2650 GCA_035286205.1 Merismopediaceae cyanobacterium | reverse complement strand
GCTGGGAGGTGTTGTCATCGCTAATTCTGCTACTATTAGGGCGATCGCCGAGGTAGTCAGGAGAGATTTTTTAGTCATAATTGTTTTTGAATATTTTTTCTAGTGTTTTTTCGGGTATAACCGGGGCGGTGATTACTCTCCTGCATTGAAGGGCTGGGATTCCTGTACGGCAAAATAACGGGGATAAAGGCGATCGCCGAAAAAGAGAGTCCCGGCCGTCACACAAAAAGGAATAGTGACGAGATTAACCAGAGGAATACTAACTAACAATAAACAAGTAAAACCAAAGCCAGCACTAGCCGGTAAACCTTTGAGAATCATAGCGATTTTTCCGCGAAACCTTAACCGTCTCCTTTCCAACGGAGCATCTAAAAAATCCAGACAGGTTAGGGTAATCGTTAAACTTAACCCCAAAATCGTCGCCATTAGGGTTCCAATCCCTGGCAATAGATTCAACGCTAATCCGGGTAAACCAATCCCGATCAAAATCACCAATTTTTTGATCTCAAATAACAGCGATCGCCAAATTTCCCTCCCCAATCCCACTTCTTTAATCGTTAATTTGCCTAATTGTAAAACTTCAATTTTTTCGGAAAGCCTTCCATACCAGGGAGAGCCAATTAAGACCCCTACCTGAGCCAACACAAAACCCAGGACAATTGCCGCTAAGATCCAAATAACCATCTCGATGAGGGACAAGGCACCCTGGGCTAATAATTCTAAACCCTGGAGATAGGAGGGTAATAAAGTCATTCCCTGATGCCAACTTTCCCTAACCGTTAGCAACCAATTTTGTAACCAGGGCTTAACCACACGGAAACTTTGCCAATACAACCCTAAACCAAGACTAATATTAATCCCCAAAGGAAGGATCATATAGGCCCAGAGTTGAGGATATTGGCAAAAATACCGGAGAGCCAAAAAAGGGTAACCTAACCCCGTTACTCCTCCTAACTTTCCTAACAGATTGCTTTGGGTCATTAAACTTAATCTAAAAGCAAATTAAGGAGCATTCAAACAAGCAATACAATCAATTTCTACTAACACATCCTTGGGTAAACGTGCCACCTCTACACAGGCCCTAGCCGGAGCCGTTGCTTCATCGAAATAGTTGGCATATACCCCGTTCACCGCCCCAAAATCCCCTAAATCCTTCAAAAAGACCGTCGTTTTCACTACCTTTGACCAATCCGTTCCCGCCGCTTTTAAAATGGCCTCTAAATTGGCCATCACCCGTCGCGTTTGGGCCACGACATCCCCTGAACCCACAATTTCCCCCGTCTGCGGATCTAACGCAATCTGACCCGCCACAAATAATAAACCCTGGGCGGCGATCGCCTGATTATAGGGGCCAACCGGAGCCGGGGCCTGTTCCGTCCGAATGACTTCTTTCATCGGTAAAACCTCAAAAAACAACCCCTTCCAGCATACAAGCCCAGGGAGTCTGAGAAAACTAACCCGAACGCTTTGCTTTGCCCTCTCGGTGACTTTGGGGAAAGCCTAGGGGCTTAATCTCCTGGGTTTTACGCTCCTCCTCCAAGCGTCGCAACTCGGTATAGTCCTCCCAATGAATACAATCCACCGGACAGGTATCTATGGCCTCTTGAACGATTTCTTCGCTATCCCCGTTCTGATTAAAAACCCGCGATCGCCCGTAATTCGCCTCAATAAAAAAAGTATTCGGAGCAACATGGGCACAGTGTTTACAACCAATACAGGTTATCTCATCAACGTAAACCCCTTTTTGCCGCTCCAATCCCCCTAACTCCGGCTCCAGACCGGAACGCTCCGATAAACTGCGGTGCATCCCTCCCAACTCCGGCTCCAATCCAGAGCGTGAAACATCACTGACACCTTGCGGGTCACGCCCCCAATCAACCGAATCAGAAGGGATAAAAGCATTAGCCATTAAGCACTCCAGCGTTGAACCACTAAACGAATCGAACCATCCTGTTGCCGTTGTTGTTCCGATACCTGAAAGCCTTGCTTACCCGTTTCTGCCAAAATCGTTTCGAGGGCGTACCCCTGGGTCACTTTTTGTAAAAATCCCTCGACCGAAAGGGGTTGTTGCCAATATTGCAGATCGGCCACTAACTCGTAGGCTTGACCATTCCAGCAAAAGCCCAGATCGTAGTTATTTTCCTGTTTAACCACGACTTCCGCCTTAACCGTTTGACCTTGGTAACCGCGCACCGTCGCCGGGCCAGCCTCCCAATCTACTCCCAAACGAGTTAAAGCCGCTTGTAAAGCCTCTAAATTACGGATTTGAGTCTTAATATTACTAAAGTGAGACATGGTTTTATAAGAAGTAGGTAAAAAACGACAATACTAAAAACCGCCCTACCCGATGTGATCCCAAGTAGATTGGTTAAGACTGAGGGATTGACTCTCTGCCTGGGCAAAAAAGTCCGCCGTTACCTCCTGAGAAAGTACCCGCCCCAACTGAGCCTCAATTGCAGACGTAACTTCCTGACAAGACGCACCGACAATGCCCGTCACCATTTCCTTGACCCGGCCATCGGGGTAAATTACAAATTCCAAAGTCTCCATATTGATGGTTGCTCCGCGAATCTAACGTCATCAGAAATAGCAATCAGGAAGCCTGACCTAACCCACGAGCCGGGCAAGCTCTCCCATAGTGTAAACCAAT
>JAYKIP010000283.1:0-2737 GCA_035286205.1 Merismopediaceae cyanobacterium | reverse complement strand
CTTCCTTAACTTCTTTGCCCAACGGCAACACCAAATCCTGCCCAGTGCCTCCCTGGTTCCCGAAGACCCGACGGTACTCCTCACGATCGCCGGTATGTTACCCTTCAAACCGATTTTCCTGGGACAGAAAACCCCGGATTTTCCCAGAGCAACCACTTCACAAAAATGTATTCGGACAAATGACATTGAAAACGTAGGACGGACAGCGAGACATCATACCTTCTTTGAAATGCTCGGAAATTTTAGTTTTGGGGATTATTTTAAGGAGCAGGCGATCGCCTGGGCGTGGGAATTATCCACAAAAGTTTTTAATTTGCCCCCTGAGCAATTAGTGGTTAGCGTCTTTGAAGAAGATGACGAAGCCTTTGCCATTTGGCGCGATCAAATTGGGATTCCTGCTCATCGTATTCAGCGCATGGGAGCCGACGATAATTTTTGGGTATCGGGGCCAACGGGGCCTTGCGGGCCTTGCTCAGAAATTTATTATGATTTTCATCCTGAATTAGGCGATCAAACCATTGATTTAGAAGATGATAGCCGCTTTATTGAATTTTATAATCTCGTTTTTATGCAATACAATCGAGATGTAGAAGGAAATTTAACCCCTTTGCAAAATAAAAATATTGATACCGGCATGGGCTTGGAAAGGATGGCACAAATCCTGCAAAAGGTTCCCAATAATTACGAAACGGATTTAATTTTTCCGATTATTCAAACCGCCGCTAAAATTGCTAAAATTAATTACAAAAAAGCCGATGAGAAAACCAAAATTTCTCTCAAAGTAATTGGCGATCATGTCCGGTCAGTGGTTCACATGATTGCGGATGGTATTAGTGCCTCTAATATCGGTCGTGGTTATGTTTTACGTCGCTTAATTCGTCGCGTGGTGCGCCATGGTCGTTTATTAGGGATTGGTCAAGAATTTACCGCTTTAGTGGCAGAAACCGCCATTCAACTCTCCGAAACCGTTTATCCCAATGTGCGCGAACGGGAAGAGGTCATTAAACAGGAATTACAACGGGAAGAATCAGCTTTTTTGAAAACCCTAGAGCGGGGCGAAAAACTATTAGCAGAAATCCTGGCTAAAGGAACTCAGCAAATTTCGGGAGTAGATGCTTTTACGCTGTATGATACCTACGGTTTTCCCTTAGAATTAACCCAGGAAATTGCTGAAGAGCAGGGCGTAACGGTGGATGAAGTGGGATTCCAAGCGGAAATGAAAAAACAGCAGGAACGGTCTAAAGCGGCCCATGAAACCATTGATTTAACGGTGCAAGAAAGCTTAGATAAATTGGCCGAGCAGATTCATCCCACCGATTTTTTAGGCTACCGAGAATTTCAAGCAAATGCCATTGTTAAAGCGGTCTTAATTGACGGAAAATCCACCGAACAAGCTGAAGCCGGTAATGCCATTCAGTTAGTCTTAGATCAAACGCCTTTCTATGCAGAATCCGGGGGACAAATCGGCGATCGCGGCTATTTAATGGGGGATAATCTTGTCATTCGGATTGAGGATGTCCAAAAAGAATCGGGCATTTTTATCCATTTTGGCCATGTGGAACGGGGTGTGGTAACGGAAGGTCAAACCGTCACTGCCAGAATTGACCGGGCCTGTCGTCGTCGCGCCCAAGCCAATCACACAGCCACCCATTTATTACAATCAGCGTTGAAAAAGTTAGTGGATGATGGCATTTCCCAAGCGGGTTCTTTGGTAGATTTTAATCGCCTGCGTTTTGATTTTAATTGTCCCCGTGCAGTGACCCCTCAAGAATTACAACAAATTGAGGATCAAATTAATACTTGGATTGCCGAAGCCCACGATACGGAAATTGCTGTTTTACCCATCGCTGAAGCCAAAGCGAAAGGGGCGATCGCCATGTTTGGGGAGAAGTATGGAGCCGAAGTGCGGGTGATTGATATTCCTGGGGTTTCCATGGAACTTTGTGGTGGAACTCATGTGAACAATACCGCCGAAATTGGCTTATTTAAAATTATTTCCGAAACGGGAATTTCTGCCGGAGTACGACGGATCGAAGCGGTTTCTGGCCCAGCCGTTTTAGAGTATTTAAACCTGCGGGAAAAAGTCGTTAAAGACCTCAGCGATCGCTTTAAAGTAAAACCTGAAGAAATTCCGGAACGGATTAGCAGTTTACAACAGGAATTAAGAACAACTCAAAAAGATTTAGAAGCCGCTAAACAGGAATTAGCTCTCTTGAAATCAGAGCAGTTATTGAACCAAGCGGAAACTATTGGTCAGTTTAAATTACTGGTGGCTAACCTTGGCGAAGTTGACCCAGAATCCTTAAAAACTGCCGCCGAACGATTACAACAAAAGTTAGGAGAAAGTGCGGTGATTTTAGCGTCAACCCCAGAAGCCGATAAGGTGAGTTTAGTGGCCGCCTTTAGTCCAAATGTGGTAAAAGTCAAGCAATTACAAGCAGGGAAATTTATTGGGGCGATCGCCAAACTCTGTGGAGGGGGCGGCGGTGGTCGTCCTAATTTAGCCCAGGCGGGGGGTCGTGATCCGAGTCAATTAAAAGCGGCTTTAGAAGCGGCAACCACTCAACTGCGACAAAGTTTGCAATAATTAGCTATAATCTAGGTGGGTTATTCCCACCTTTTGCATTTCATCAAATTGAGAGTTTAGGAATGTTAGCATCAATTAATTTTAATTTAGCGGAAGGAATTAACATTAATATCAATGCTTCAGGCGGTAACGAGCAAATACACGAATTAC